>CAYMLA010000031.1:0-12656 GCA_964390785.1 uncultured Bdellovibrionales bacterium
TTCTCCAAGGCTTCCGAGGGTGTCGGTGGTTCCTGAGCCACCAAGAACGGCACCTAGAATAATAAAGATTCCACAGACGAGGGCGGCGGTTGAAAAGCGAATCATTTTTGAACCAACGGCTGTTCCAAAAACATTTGCTGCGTCGTTTGCTCCGAGTGACCAACCTAAAAAGAGTCCGCTTGAAAGAAAAAATAAAAGAGCAATTGACATTTATAATGACCTTTTAATGGCTGAAATTGAAATGCGTTCACAAGCTTGTTCTGCCGTGTCAGTTAAGCCACTCATAAGGACGGCAAATTGATTGATATGCATTCTATAGCTGAAACGTTCGACCTCTTTATCAAGAAAAATTTTACGTTTGATTCTTTCATAGATTTTGTCAACTTCGTGCTCATAAAATAAAACTTGGTTGATGGGTTCACTGATGTTGTGAATGTTTGTAAAATAAGCATTTGTTGCGCGAACAAGTTCTTTTATGGCATTTGCAGAAAAATATCCAATTTTAACAAAATCAGCATGTAAACTAGGGGGAATATGGGGTTGCTCAATTTCAAAATCAAGAAGTACATTTTTAGACTCATTGATAACGTCGTCGAGGGTTTCTAATAATCCAAGAACATCGCCTCGTGATTCTGGTATAAGCATCTGTGAATAGAGTTTAAATTTAATGGATTTTTTTAATTGATCGGCTTCGTGTTCAATTTTTTTGATTTCTATACAATGTTCGATTAAATGATCAAATTGATCATTGAAAAACTCTTTAACGCCTTCATAGAAAAGCATTCCAGAGGTCATGACAAATTGTAAATATTGGTCAATTTCGTTTTCTAAATTTTTTGTTTGAGACATAAATTGAAACATAAATCTCCTGTAGATTGCCTATTTAGTTGCTTTTGTAAAACAGTTTATGAAAGAACTATTTTGTAATAGCGACTATTTTTCAAAATTATTCTAAATCAATTCCTTAAAATTGGCATCTTCAATTTAAAATAATAAAAAAGACGGGAATTCTTTTTGATAACGCAGAGCAAAGTTGGTTATATTAATCTTTTAAATTGAAAGGTGACGTTATGAGAATGAGTGGTTTTAGTTTTGTTAAAAATGCGACTAAGCTTTATTTGCCCCTGAAAGAATCGATTGAATCTATTTTGCCTATTGTGGATGAATTTATTATTGCTGTCGGTGATTGTGATCCTGATGACCAGACGCTTAAAGAAATTGAAGATATTGGATCAAAAAAGTTGAGAATCGTTAATACTGTTTGGGATTATGAAAAATTCCCTAATGGAACTGAATATGCTCATCAGACCGATATTGCTAAGGAACATTGTACCGGAGATTGGCTGTTTTATATCCAAGGTGATGAGGTCATTCATGAAAATGACCATCAAATAATTCGAAATCGATGTTCAGAACTTTTAGATAATGACCAAGTGGAGGGCTTGCTTTTTAAGTATTTTCATTTTTATGGAGATTATTGGCATTATCAACAAACTCACGGATGGTATAAGGAAGAGATTCGAATCATTAGAAATGATCCAAATATTCATTCTTGGAGAGATGCTCAATCATTTAGAAGAATTCCAGGATTTGATGGCAGAAATTATCGTCAAGAAAGAGGAACATATAAGCTTAAAGTGGCCAAGGTGAACGCTTCTGTTTATCATTATGGTTGGGTGAGGCCACCTTGTTTTTTTAAACGAAAAAAAGAGGAGCGAAAGGATAATTATAAAAATCAAAGTATTGATGTTTCTGATGTTAATTTTGGTCCATTAGGATATTTAGCTGAGTTTAAAGGAAGCCACCCCATGTTTATGAAACGTTGGTTAGATCGTTTTGATTGGGCTGATCAGTTGAATTATTCAAAAGTTATTTCAAAGCAAGATAAACAAATTAAACATTGTCGCTTAAAAAATCGAATTTTAACCTATTTAGAGCAAAATTATTTTGATGGAAAAACGATTGGTGCAAATAATAATTATCAATTATTAAATGTTTAACAAGAGCTATTTTTAAAAATTAAAGAAAGGAAATTGAAATCATGTCTAGTATTTTAGTTGTTGGAAGTTTGGCTTATGATAGCATTGAAACGCCTTTGGGTAGAGTGGATCGAGCTCTTGGAGGGTCAGCTAATTATTTTTCATTGGCAGCATCTCAATTTTCTCAAGTGCGTGTCGTTGGTGTTGTTGGGGAAGATTATAAGGAAGATGACTACGCAAAATTGCGTTCTCGTCAGGTTGATTTAGATGGTCTTGTTAAGGTTGCTGGAAAAACTTTTCACTGGGAAGGAAAATATGAAGGAGATATGAATGAGGCTCAAACTTTAAAAACAGAATTGAATGTTTTTGAGAATTTTGATCCTCAATTGCCCCAGCACTATCAAGATTCTAAATATGTTTTTTTAGCAAATATAGATCCAGAATTGCAAATGAAGGTAATGGAACAGGTGAAAGCTCCTATTGCTATTGGTTGTGATACCATGAATTTTTGGATTGAGTCTAAATTGGATCAACTTAAAAAAGTGTTTTCAAAAATAGATATGCTTTTGATTAATGAGGGGGAAGCCCAACTTTTGACTGGAGAATCCAATACAGCCACCGCAGCGCAAAAAGTATCAGCATTAGGACCAAAGTATGTTGTGGTCAAAAGAGGCGGATTTGGTGTCATGCTTTATTTTGATCAACAGTATTTTATGTTGCCTGCTTTTCCTGTTTCTAATGTGGTTGATCCAACAGGGGCGGGAGACACATTTGCTGGTGGTTTTTTTGGCTATTTGTCTAGTCAAAATCGTCCACTGTCTTTTGATGATTGTAAAAAAGCATGTCTTTACGGAACGTTATATGCTAGTGAAACAATTCAAGGTTTTGGCGTTGAGCGGTTAGAAAAAGTCAATTCAGATTTAATTGAAAAAAAATATAAACAATTTATTAAAATGATTTCATTTTAATTGAAGAGATTGATTTGTTTTTTTGCTTCGTCCTAATGTCTTTTTCAGAGTTTCCGATAAGTTACAAGAAGATGGGAAACGATAAAAAGAAAGATCTTGAAACTCGATTAGTTGATTCATTGCTTGACCGTGATGAGTTTGTTAACGAGAGTGAGAGTTCTAAAAAAAATCAAGATGAAGATTGGGATGGAACAGCCATTCTAGAATCTTATATTGATGGCCAAGAAGCGGAGTCTTCTTTTCAATCTTCGGCCACTGAATCTGGTGATGCTGATGAAAATACTCAATTTGTAACCGGAGTTCGTTCATCATCTAAAGAAAAGTCTTCTCTTTATGAAACTAAAGTTGGATTTGGATTATCATCTAAGCAAAATGAAAAGAGTTCTTTAGCTCAAGCTGAGAATTTAAAAATTGCTCAACGTCGAATTTTGGAATTAGAATCAGAGACTGAGCGTTTGCGTGAACAAAATGAAGAACTTATTGCTGCGGGTGAAACCTTACGACGTCGTTCTGATGAATTGCTTGCAAAATCTCAAAAATTTAAAAGACAATATGAAGAATCCAAAGATCTTTTTGAAGATGAAAAGAAAATATTGATAGATAACACGCAATTTAAAGATCAAGAAATTGATCGTTTTAAAATGAAAATTGAAGAGTTGGAATTAAGGCTGGCTGGTGATTTGAAAAAAATTCGCGTGAGAGAAAGAGAACTTGAAAATCGATTAGAGTTATTGCGAATGGAAGGACAAGCGGTTGTTAAAAATAAAGATGAGTTTATTTTGCAACTCAATAGAGAATTAGACAAGAAAAAATCAGAAGCTGATACTTATAGAGAAAAGTGTCAAGAATTGTATAGGCAGATTGAGGCAGACCAAGAGCGGCAGCGAAGAACAGTAAAAGCATTGCGATTAGCTTTGTCTAATCTTGAAACGGGGACAACAGATGCAAACGTGTTGTCAATGAAAAAAGCACAAAATAGTTAGTGGTTGGTGTGAAATAAGAAAAGTGGCTGTTGATAAGTGGCCATTTAGCAACAGACACTAGTTAGTAGCCCTAAGTTGTTCATATGAATAGAGCGTTGTGAGATAAATTCATGAGTGTTAAGGAAACGGAAAAAGTTAAAAAAATGAAGTTGGTCATTAGCGATCTGCATTTGGGAGGGGGGCGTTTGCTTCCTAATGGAATGACTAATTCATTAGAAGAATTTCTTTATGAGGAAAAATTAGCGGAATTTCTTCATTTTTATACAACGGGTGAATATCAAGACTATGAAGTCGAATTGATTATCAATGGAGACTTTCTTAATTTACTTCAAGTTGATTATAAAGGACATTATTTAACCGTTGTTACAGAAAGCGTGTCTTTAGAAAAGTTAAAAAATATTATTCAAGGGCATCCTAAAGCATTTAAGGCTCTACGTGATTTTGTAAAACTGGGGAATAATAGTATAGCTTATGTTATTGGAAATCATGATCAGGGGATGTTGTGGCCTGCAACAAGAAATTATTTGAATGAAGTTTTAAACACAAACATAAGATATAAAAATTTAGTTTATTTTTTTGATGGAATTCATATTGAACATGGTCATATGCAGGAATCAGCAAATCGATGGGATCCTAAGAAATTTTTTTTAAAAAAAAATTTACCAGAGCCCATTTTAAATCTTCCTTTTGGTTCTCATTTTTTTGTTGATTTTGTTATACGACTTAAATTGACTCATCCTTATATTGATAAAATAAGGCCATTTCAACGGTTTATTCGCTGGGCTTTTTTTAATGAAACAAGATTTACAGTGAGAACCTTTTTTCAACTCCTCGTTTATTTGATTCGAGCTCTTGTTTGGAAGGATCCTCGAAAATCTTGGAATCTTAAAAGCATTCTAAAGACTTTAGTCGAGAGTGCCATTTTTCCCGATTTGGAGGCCTCTGTTCTAAAATTATTGAGCGATCCTCGAGTTAATACAGTTATTTTTGGCCATTCTCATGTTTATCAGTATCGTCAATGGGAAGGAAAAAAAGAATATTTTAATACAGGAACGTGGACAGAACTGACGTCATTGGATATTTCTTCATTGGGAATGTTAACAAAACTGACTTATGTACAGATTGTTTATCCAGAAAATGGAGACCCTCCGCATGGTCGTCTTAAGTTGTGGAGAGGGTACTATCGAATTGAAGAAGATGTGGCCATAAGTTAGATGAATTTTTTCTAGCTAAATAGGTCTTAAAAAAAAGCAAAAAATTAACGCATTAGGATGCTTTGTTTTTCTTATTTTTAGAGTCATAAAATATTTTAACAAATTTTAACAAAGGTTTATTGTCAATTTAAGATAAAAAATGGATAATATGGATTATGGTTACAGTAGATGATTGGGACAATGACGATGATCAGGATAAAACGAGCATTCTTCCCAGTGAGACATTTAGGGGTAAATTAGAAAAGTCACGGAGTTCTCCGGCTTGCTTGGTTTGCTTGGTTGGTCCAGCAGGGTATGTTGGGCGTCAATGGAAAATTGAAGACGATGAAATTATTATTGGGCGATCAATGGATGTAGGTGTATTTGTTGATGATCGTAGCGTGAGTAAGTCGCATGCAAAGGTGATGATGACAACAACAGGTGATGTTGTTATTGTTGATTTAAAAGCGACCAATAAGACCATTGTTAATGAGCAAGTGATTCCTCCGTTAAAGCCTTTTACTCTTACTCATAATGATCAAATTAAAGCAGGAAACGTCATACTTAAGTATCTTGCTCCGGGGAGCATTGAAGCTTTTACCAATCAAGAAACTTATGATCGATCTCAAATTGATTCTTTGACTGGGGCTTATAATAAAAACGCACTTCTTTTAAAAGGACCTGAACTTTTTAAAAGAGCTCTTGTTCTTGATGAGCCTTTGTGTGTAATTACCTTTGATATTGATCATTTTAAGCGTCTTAATGATACTCATGGTCATGATGCTGGTGATTATGTGTTAAGAGAACTTTCTGGTGCGGTTAGAAGTAAAATGGCGAGAGCCAATGATTATTTTGCTCGTTCCGGTGGAGAAGAATTTGTTATTATCCTTTCGAGCAGTTCGCTTCAACAGGCCATTGAGGTTGCAGAACGAATTCGAAAGTTAATTGAAGGTCATAAGTTTGAGTACAATGGAATAAAAATGCCAATCACTATCTCGACAGGTGTTTCGAGTCGAACTCTTGAAACAAAGAGTTGGGAAGATATTTTTAAAAAAGCAGATATGGCCCTTTATATGTCCAAAAACAATGGAAGAAATCGAACCTCCACATTGTAACTATTTTTTTGGTTTAAATCGAGCTGTAAAATGTCTGAGAGCAGGAGCTTGATAAGTAAACTCATATCCCGGTAATTGATCAACATGAGGAGCCAAATGTGAGCTAACTTCAATCATGTAATCAACATGAGATTGAGTGTAAACTCTTCTTGGCATGGCTAAACGCACAAGTTCCATTAGTGCAGGTTTTTCTTCTCCTGTATTCGGGTCACGTGATCCGAGCATAACAGAACCAATTTCTACACTTCGTATTCCCACATATTGATAAAAAGCAACGCTTAATGAGTGACCCGGATAATCTAAAGGTTTTAAATGAGGGAGAGTGGTTTTTGCATCAATATAAACGGCATGCCCACCGTATGGGCGAACTGTTTTAAAACCTGCGTTTTCTAAGCCTTGTCCAAAGTATTCTATGGATCGAATGCGATAGGCTAAATAATTTTCATCTGTGATTTCCTGTAAGCCGATGGCCAAAGCTTCAAGATCTCTTCCCGCTAATCCACCATAGGTTGGAAATCCCTCTGTAATCACCATTCGATTTCTAACGTCCATAGCGACATCTTCATTGTTAAGAGCCAAAAATCCTCCAATATTAGCAAAGGCATCTTTTTTTGAGCTCATTAAAACACCATCAGCAAAAGAAAACATGTCTTGAGCAATGGATTTAACCGGTTTGTTAGCGTAGCCAGTCTCTCTGATTTTAATGAAATAAGCATTTTCAGCAAAGCGAGCGGCATCAAGATAAAATGGAATTTGATAACGTTTGGCGATTTCACTTGTTTTTGAAATGTTCTCCATGGAAACCGGTTGTCCTCCAACAGAGTTGTTTGTTACTGTTAGAATAATTAACTTTACTTTATGTTGATTTTGTTTAAGTTCGTTTTCTAATTTTTGTAAATCAATATTCCCCTTAAAAGGGGCTTCTGTTCGAGTGTCTTCATTTTCTTTGCAGGGAAAATCAATGGCAACGCCTTGGCGAGCTTCAATATTAGCTCGAGTGGTATCAAAATGAGTGTTTCCAATAACAATATCACCGGGTTCTTTGATTAGAGAGGCCATTAATAAAGCTTCTGCAGATCGACCTTGATGGGTAGGGATAACAAACTTTTGATGAGTGATGTCTTTTACTGTGGCTTCAAATTTTTCAAAGCTGGTTGATCCAGCATAGGATTCATCGCCCATCATGATTCCAGCCCATTGAGTGTTGGACATGGCTGAGGTTCCACTGTCAGTTAAAAGATCAAAAGTGACTTTTTTAGCAGGAATAAAAAAGGTGTTGTAATCCGCTTCTTTGATCACTTGGGTTCGTTCTTCGAGAGTAAGCATGGGGAGAGATTCAACGGTTTTGATTTTAAAAGGTTCAATGATTGTTTTTGTTTTGGGTATTGTGATCATTGTGTTTTGTCTCCCTTTATTGGTGAATTTTGTAAAACGGTCGATTGAATGTTTTAATCAGGATAAATTTGAGTTCCGACTAAACCTTTCATGGCTAATGGTAAATCAAATAAATTGGCAATGACAGCTCGTTTTCCACCATTTTTAATAAAATCAATTGCAGATTCAATTTTTGGTAGCATATTGCCTTCATGAAAGTGACCCTCGGGGATTAATTTCTCTAATTTGTTTACGCTGATTTTTTTTATGTGTTTTTGTTTTGGAGTGTTGAAGTTAAGATAGGCATAGTTGGCCTCAGTTAAAATAACAAAAACGTCAATTCCAGTGATGGTCGCCAAGAGTGAACTTGTTCGATCTTTATCGATGACAGCCTCCACACCTCGGAGTTCGCCTTGTTCATTTCGTCTGAGTGGAATTCCTCCACCACCAGCACCAATAGCAATAAAATCCAAATCAAGTAGCGTTGAAAAAATGGATTTTTCTATGATTTCAATTGGTCGAGGAGAGGGGACAACGCGTCTCCATCCTTTTCCAGATTCATCAATCAAAGTCCAGTTTCGGTCTTCTTTTAAACGTATTGCTTCTTCTTTAGAATAGAAAATTCCAATGGGCTTTGTCGGATTTTGAAAAGCAGGGTCATTGGAATCTACAACCACTTGAGTGGTTACAGCAGAAGCTTTTTTTTTGATTTTTCGTTCAATACAAATATTATCAAATACATTTTGAATAATATAACCGATTCGACCTTGACTATCAGCCACACAAACATCAAGGGTGATTTGTCTTGGAAACTCGTCTTTTGTTAATTCTTGTTGTAATGCGATTCGTCCGACTTGAGGGCCATTTCCATGAGTTATAATAATTTTATTATAACCATCTTGATGGAGGTTGACGACATTTTCTACGGCTCTTCTCGCAACAATAAATTCTTCTTTTTGATGAACGCGTTCATGTCCTTTAACATTGAGGGCGTTTCCACCAAAAGCCAATAAAACACTCGGTTTTCTGTCACCCATTGAGACCTCTTAGTTGATTTTAATCACTGGATAAAAAGGTTTATTGTTTTCCATAACAGGACGTCCAACAATTTCAAATTTTTCTCCATTTTCGATTCGTTCTTGAATTTGAATTGAGAAACTTTCATCATCTGAAGGATAGAGAAAATCCCATTTTTCAGCCTTTCGAGATTGACCAGAAAGTGAATTTAAATAGACGTCATTGTCATAAGTTGAAGCATAAGTGAGAGTGTTGTTAAAGGTGTGTGCTGGTGTATAACTGCTGATGATTTTCATGTTGGCCATTTGAAGATGGATATGCAAGGCTTGAGAGTCCCATTGTGTGGCACCAAAAAAAGTTTCAATGTTAAAGACCTTGCAGGCCAATACTTTAGTGAAAAGTCCCATTCCAGGAAGTTGAGGGTTTAAAACACGATTGGCTGAAGATAAATTGTGACCAAACCATGCGCCAGGTGTAGCCATTGGAATACTCACATACATTGAAATCGGAATAAGTCCTTTGTAATGACGATCAACTTTAAATTCATTTAATGCACTATCAGAAAGAGATTCTGCTCGAACTCCGAAACCAGCAATTCCTCCAGGCATTTCTCCACAATCATAAAAAACCCATTTTTCCATTGGCATGCCTTTTGGGCCAAAAGCAATTCCATCAAGTCGGTGGAGGAGGTTAAAAAAATCGGCATTTTTAGCTGAGACACAAGAAAACAAATTTTGTTTCGGAATTTCTAAGCCCCAAGGAGATAAATCAAATCGTTCCCAGTTTCCGGGGAATGATAAAATATAGGGTTCAGTTCGGCTTAGAATGTCTTTGTATTTTGGAGAAATGGAATCAATTGTAGTCCTCATAACACGGCCTCCACAATATAAAATTGTCTTAAAAATAAAAGTTTCAAGTTAAATGCAATAAAATTTACTTCATTAATTTAAACATAATTGCTTTTTGAGCATGCAATCTATTTTCGGCTTCGTCAAAAACAAGCGATTGTGGTCCATCAATAACTGATGCGCTGACTTCTTCCCCACGATGAGCAGGAAGACAGTGAAGAAAAATAGCGTTTTTATCAGCCATTTGCATAACTTGATCATTAACAGTGTATCCTGCAAATGCTTTTATTCTTTTGGCTTGCTCAGCTTCTTGTCCCATGCTTGCCCAAACATCAGTATAAACAATATGAGCTCCGTTGACGCCCTCTTCAATTTGATTGGTTAATAAAATTTTTGTATTATTTATTTTAGATTCATCTTCAATGGGTTTTATATAATCGGTAGGTAAGCTATATTCTTTAGGAGAAACAATAGAAATATCCATTCCCATTTTTGTGCATCCATAAAGTAAAGAGACAGCCATATTGTTACTGTCTCCAACATAACTCAGTTTAAGTCCTTTTAGCTTTCCAAATTTTTCTTTGATGGTTTGTAGGTCTGCTAAAACCTGACAAGGATGATTGAAATCAGTTAATCCATTAATGATAGGAATACTGGCATGTTTTGCTAATCCAATAACATCATTATGATTAAAGGTTCGAATCATGATTCCATCAAGATAACGAGATAAAACTTTTGCCGTGTCTTCGATGGGTTCTCCACGAGCGATCTGAAGTTGGTTTGGACCAAAAAACAATCCAATTCCACCAAGCTGATAAATGCCGACTTCAAAAGAAACGCGCGTTCGTGTTGAATTTTTTTCGAAAATCATTCCAAGTGTTTTTCCCTCTAAAGAAGTTCTGAATTCACTTGGGTTTTCTTTCATTTCGATGGCTAAATCAATGAGATCATCGATTTGATTGCTTTTAAAATCAAGTAAAGAAATAAAATCTTTAGGCCAACAACAACAATTAGACATAAGTCTCTCCTTTTAGTTTTCAGAATTTTGAAATCATTTTTTCTAATAAATCATCTAAGTTAGGTGTTCCAATTTCTTGAAGCTCATATTGAACACGGACAGTTGGTTTGTTAATTTTAATAATACGATTTAAGTCAATAGGAGTTGCAATGACGACTAAATCGCACTCTGTTGCGTTGATGGTTTTTTCAAGGTCGTTCATTTGTTCCTCACCGTATCCCATCGCAGGGAGGAGGACTCCAATGTCAGGATATTTTTCAAAGGTTTCAGCAATTTTTCCAACAGCGTAGGGACGAGGATCAACAAGTTCAGAAGCTCCATATCTTTGAGCCGCTACAATTCCTGCGCCATAGAGCATTTCTCCATGAGTTAATGTCGGACCGTCTTCAATAACCAAGACTTTTTTGCCAGCAAGTTGCTCATAGTTTTCAACAAATAGTGGAGAGGCCGCTTCAATAACCACAGCCTTTGGATTGCATTGCTGAATGTTGTCGCGAACAGTAATAACATCTTCATATGTGGCGGTATCAACTTTATTGATAACAATAATGTCTGCTCTTCGAAAATTTGTTTCACCGGGATAGTAGGATATTTCATGATTAGGCCGATGAGGGTCGACAACAACAATTTCAAGATCTGATTTATAAAATGGGATGTCATTATTGCCGCCGTCCCAAATAATAATGTCAGCTTCTTTTTCAGCTTCACGAAGAATTTTTTCGTAATCCACGCCAGCATAGATGGTGCTTCCCATTGTTATATAAGGTTCATACTCTTCCATTTCCTCAATGGTGCAATTGTGTTTTTTTAAATCATTAACACTGGCGAAACGTTGAACAGCTTGTTTTTCAAGGTCGCCGTAAGGCATTGGATGACGAATGGCGACGACTTTTTTCCCCATTTTTTGTAGAATTTGAGTCACTCTTCGGGTGGTTTGTGATTTTCCACAGCCCGTTCGTGTTGCACAAACAGAGATGATGGGTTTATTGGATTTAATCATTGTGCTTTCTGGCCCTAAGAACCAAAAATCAGCTCCAGCAGCCATTGCTATTGAGGCTTTATTCATAACAACTTCGTGGGGAACATCACTATAAGAAAAAACAACAATTTCAATTTGTTTTTCTTTAATGAGTTTTACAAGCTGCTCTTCAGGGACAATAGGAATTCCTTTAGGGTAGTATTCACCGGATAAGCTGGCAGGGTAGAGCTTGTCATCAATATCGGGAATTTGTGTTGCAGTAAAAGCGACGACTTCAAATTCATTTTTATTTCTAAAATAAGTATTGAAGTTATGGAAGTCTCTTCCAGCTGCTCCCATGATGATGACTTTCTTTCGATTCATTTAGGCCTCCTCGGTTATGTTCATGTGCATTTAAATTTTTTTCCAACGAACTTGTTATTGTGCGATACGTATAATATAAGATCGCAGCCTCATTCGATTTGAGCTCGCGCGCCTCAAATTTGACTCTTTTGCAACAGCCATTGAGGCGAGCTGCAAAACAGCCACTATTCGTATTTCGCACCAACCTCTATTTAACTTACAATTAGTCAAGAAGCTTAATGGCTTCGAGTTAACTTCAGTTATAATGAAAAAAATTGGGAGTTCGTTCTAAGAAATTAATGACAATTTAGTCGGCTCGATTGGGACTGTCAACCCTAGTGAATAAGAACTGCTGCATGATGAGATAAAGGAGCAACGAAAGGCTAATAATGCAGCGAGTTGTATGCGGATTCTCAAATTGAGTTTTGCAGCTTGCCTCAGTGGCAGCTGCAAAATAAGAACAGACGAAGCAACGAACGTGCTGACTCAATGGCTGTTTTGCAACAGTTACTATTTTGGGAATTCTCTACATGTATATAAACCTTTGCACCTACCATCTTTTACATTGACAAAGAGAACAGGCCATTTAACCACGTTATACTTAGCTTTGGAACTCAATTGATGACAATAACTGGCATCACTAATGTAAAATTGACTACCAACCCATCCTTTTAAATAAACAGCTCCGTCTTCGGCAATAATTTGATGAACTTCTTCACATGTAATGCTTTTTTTAGGAATGACTTCAAAAGCTAAAGCGGATGAAAAAACGAATCCTAGACTAAGACAAATTGTTAAAAAAACTTTCATGACGACTTCCCCCTATTTTTTGTTTGGTGA
>CAYMLA010000032.1:0-12502 GCA_964390785.1 uncultured Bdellovibrionales bacterium
CTCATCATAAATATTTTTAATCAATTGTTCATTCTTCATTATTGCCTCTAATCAAACTAAACAGAGTAAGAATCTAAACTCTCATTTATTTTTTTAATCAATGATTTTCGATCAATTGGTTCAATTTTTTTTCTTCTCATTTCACCATAAGAAGGAATCTGAGTGTTTTGATAAATCAACCCCATAGGATTCTGACTTCTATTGGTTGCCACTCTTTGTGCTTCATTGATATCCCATTGATCATGATCAACTTCTGGTGCTTCATCCAAAAACCCTTTATCTACCTCAATACCACTTTCATGACGCAAAAATAGAGTCGGATAACTTTCTCCATTATCACCAAAACCTTTTGGAACATGAACTGGACAACGCTGAAGTATTCTGACAAAAGCCAATCCATTGTGTTGCCAAGCCTTTTTTATAGTATTTTCAAGATGACCGGGCAACCATGTGGCTGTTTGAGCAACAAATGAAACATTTGTTACGCCCAAAACCACACTCAACGGATTTAAACTTTCAAGATAAGATCCCCGAGGAGAAGTGTTTGTAATCATTCCTGATGGACTTGTTGGTGAAACTTGTTTTTTTGTCAAAGCATAGACTTCATTATCAAGAACAATCACTAAAGAATTAATATTATGTCGAATCGCATGAAGCCAATGATTCCCCCCTATGCTAAAGCAATCTCCGTCTCCCATTACCGTAATGACCTTTAAGTCCGGTCGAGTCAACTCTATCCCTGTTGCTACCGTTAAGGCTCGCCCATGAATTCCATGAAAACCATAAGTGTTTAAATAATGCGGAAATCGACTTGAACAACCAATTCCAGACACACAAGTAACAGATTCTGGGGACACTTGATGATCTTGAAGCATTTGTTGAACAGCCGTTAAAAGACTCATGTCACCACAGCCTTTGCACCATCGTGGAACTCCTCTTTGGTAATCTTCAAAATCATAAGTATTTAAAGAAGAAAATGTTTCAAACTGACTTTCATTTTTTAAATTAGACATAAGCTACCTCAACTTCTTAATTTCACGTTCAATCACTTCAAAAATTTCTTTTGGCATAAATGGTCGAGCTAAAACACGAGAGTAACAATCAACATCCACTAAAGTTTGCGATCGCAACAAACAAGCCAATTGACTATATCTTCGAGATTCCTCATCGATATAAGGATCTCCCCAATCATCACTATAATTAATTTCAATGGTCATTACTTTTTTAAAATGAGAAAATATTTCTTTTAGTCGAGGAGGAAGTGGACTTAAAAACTGCAAATTAAGTGATGACACTTTTAAGCCTTGACTGCGCCCACGATCGACAGCCTCCTCAATCCCCCCTCTCGTGCTTCCCCAACCAATTAATAACAAATCTCCAACCTCCTCACCATAAACTTTTGGAGGAGTTAATGCTTTTTGAAGAACAGCAAGCTTACGACTTCTCATTTTATGCCCTAATTGATTTGACTCAGAATCATAAACAACCGTCCCATCAGCGGCATGATTTAAACCTGTTGTCACAAACATTCCACCTGGTTGCCCAGGAATCAAACGTCGAGACAATCCGGTTTTTAAATCCCAATCAAAAGGCTTTGTGCCTTTTGGAACAGGAGATAAGTCGATAGGAGGTGGCAACGTCGCCTCACTTAACTTTGGTTTTTCAAATAATTGCTGACCTGTTGCTAGATTCGCATCAGATAAAACAATGACTAATATTCGAAACTCTTCGGCAATTTTTCTTGCCGTTGAAAGAATATGAAAACACTCTTCAATTGTACTGGCCGCCATTACAACTTTTGGTGCGTCTCCTGGAGTCCCATAAATGGATGACAACAAATCGGACTGCTCAATTTTTGTCGGAAGCCCTGTACTCGGGCCACCTCTTTGAACATCCACAATAACTAATGGAGTTTCTGACATTACAGCCAAGGCTTGAAATTCTGTTTTCAAAGCCATTCCTGGACCTGAAGTGATCGTTATCGATGGCTTTCCAGCGTAATAAGCCCCTAGAGCAACCCCTATGGCAGCAATCTCATCTTCCGCTTGATGAACGAGACCACCAAATTTTTCAAATATGTCCGATAAAACATGTGAAGCCGATGTTGCTGGAGTAATAGGATACATGGAACAAAGTTCAAAACCTGCCGCTAAAACTCCATAAGCAAGAGCTGTATTGCCATTCATCGTCACCATCGCCTGGTCATGAACACTTGCTGGAACATCAAAACACAAAGGAAGATTTTCTTTTGCATACTCATAACCTTTTTGTATTAGCTTTAAATTATTTTCAATGATCAGCTTTGATTTTGATGCAAACAAATCTGTCACAACACTTTCTGCCAAATGAATATCTTTTTGATATAAAAAAACAAGCAATCCAAGAACAAACATATTTTTTCCACGAAGAGGATTTTCTAAAATTGTTCGTGTTTCTTCTTCAATTGGAACTTCAATAACTCTTGCCCCTTTAGACTTTAGGCCTTCTAAAATTTTATTATAGCCTTGTCTAATTTCGATATCATCATGTTTTGCCCATAGATCATCAATAATAACTAAAACATCATCAGATAAGGCCTCTGCATGAATACGAGATAAAAGAGCCATTTCATTAAAAGCAACTATCACATTGGCTAAATCACCAGCGTTTGTCACCTTCTTCTTTGAAGACAGTCGAATACGATTACCACTTGCACTACCAACGGTATGAGGAGGCGGTTGAATTTCAGAAGGAATAATCTCGACCGTCCAAAGTCCATTTCCTGATCGCCCACAAACTCCAGCAAAAGCATTTGCGGCTTTTTGAGCTCCCTCTCCTGAGTCACTTACAATTTCAACAATATGCTCAGTCAATTGAATTTTTTCAATGTTAACCATTCGTTTTTTCTCCATCTTGAGTATTAGAATTACACTTTTCAGTTTGTGTCGGCAAATCACAAGAATCCATACTACTACAAGCTCCACAACAACCAACGTTAATATTTTGTGTGCCTTTATTTTTTGATTTAAATCGCTCCCCAATCATTTGAGCAAGTATAAGCAAAAAAAGTGAAAACCCTATAATTGATGCTGCTATAATAATTTTAATAAACATAAACTTCCTATCCCCCTAAACCGGCAAATCCCATAAATGACAATGACATAATGCCTGCCAAAAACAAAGTCAAAGCAGCCCCTTTTACTATATTCGGGACTTCGGACAATCTTAACTCTTCTCTTAATCCCGCTATAATCACTAAAGCCAAAGTGAATCCAACACCTGCCCCTAAAGCAAAAAAGAGAGATTGAATAAAATTATACTGACGATTTGTTTGAAAAAGAGCAACGCCTAAAATAGCACAATTTGTTGTAATTAAAGGCAAATAAATACCTAAAGCTCTAAATAAAGCGGGGCTATATTTTCGAATAAACATTTCAACCAACTGCACTGTTGAGGCGATCACCGCAATATAACAAATCAATCTAAGATATTCGACATTAAAAATAATTAATAAGACATTAATAAAATAAGCACTCACGGAAGCAACAATCATAACAAAAATCACTGCCAATCCCATACGCAATGCTGTTTGAAATTTTCCGGACACCCCTAAAAAAGGACAAATTCCTAAAAAATAAGCTAAAACAAAATTATTAACCAAACAAGATGAAATAAATATCATTCCAACAGATTCTGAGTTCATATTCTTTCTTCCCTAATAGTATTTATGTAATTAAAACCAAGCAATAAAGCCCCCAAAACAAAAAATCCACCTGCTGGTAAAATCATAACCACCCAAGGTTCAAAATGAGAACCGAACAAGTCGTACCCCGCAAGGCTTCCATTTCCCAAAACTTCACGGACACTCCCCATTAAACAAATAGCAAAAGTAAATCCTAAACCCGTTGAAATAGCATCAACCAGAGAAGGGAAAAATGGATTTTTCGAAGCAAAGGCCTCTGCCCGACCCAATATCATACAATTAACAACAATCAAAGATATAAACGCCCCTAAATTTTTATGAATCTCTGTACTGATAGCTTGAATCAAATAATCGACCACAGTCACAAAAGTAGCAATGATGATAATAAACGTTGCGATTCTTACTTGCTTTGGAATCCACTGACGAAACAAAGAAATTAATCCACTTGACATAAACAGAACAAATGCAGTTGCTAACCCCATGGAAAGAGAATTAATCAATGAATTAGAAACAGCAAGAACGGGACACATTCCAAGCAAAAGAACAAAAACAGGATTTTGATGCCACAAATTATTTAAACTAATCTCGGTCAACTGACTCTTCATCGTTACTTACTCCACCAAATTGTTGATAAATTATTGGTAAAAACTGTGCTGCGTGAGATTGAATGAGTTCTCCAATGGCTTGAGATGAAACCGTTGCTCCTGTGATTGTAGAAATTTGCCAAGAATGTTGTTTTTTTCCTGCTTTGACAACTTCTATTTGATTTACAAGAGACTTTTTTTGTTCATCTAATCTCACATCAAGGGCATAAAAGTGACTAAGAAACTCTTCATCCTTTTCAATCTTATCTCCTAACCCTGGAGTTTCTTTACTCGACAGAACTTTAAAGCCATTTATAACTTGCTTATCCTTATCATAAGCATAAAGCACTTGAATTTTATCGGCAAAGCCTTGCACTTCTGCTTTTAAAGCATAGCCATTAGGAAGCTGATCATTGTTTTTTTCATAGCCAACAAATAAAACCACTTGATCAGAAGTCAGATCTTCTTCAAGATGAAATTTTCCCTCACTCCAAGAGAAAGGCTTTAAAGCTTTTGAATGAGGTAATACAAACCGAACTTGCTTTAAAAGATACTCAACCTGATTATTTGCAATTCGTTCTTTTGTTATAAAATGGGTTCCAACAATTATCACACTTGATGCCAAGCATGTAAAAAAAAGAGTGAAAAACATTTTATACTCAAAATTCTTAGGCATGTGGAAATCTCCGCCTATGTCCATAAACAACTGATGGAAAAAATTGATTAAACAAGGGGCTAAGAGAGTTTCCAATTAAAATAGCAAACATGACTCCCTCAGGCAACCCACTCCATAATCGAATAACAACGACTAAAACACCAATTAAAACAGAATAAGCCCAAATCCCCCAATAGGTAACAGGTGATGTCACCATATCCGTAGCCATATAAAATGCACCTAAAAACAAGCCCCCCGAAAAAAGCATAGCAAATGGATCTGGACTTTGAGACGAAAACAAGCCAATCACGGTCGTCAACAACCAAACACTCATCAAAATACCAACTGGAATTTTCCAATCTAAATACTTTTGATAGGCCAAATACAAACCGCCAACAAGAATCAATAACGCACTTGATTCTCCAGAAGAACCTGCAACCGACCCCCAAAACAAATGTCCAATATCAACAACGTCTTGGCTGTACTTCATTGAAGCCAAGGGAGTTGCCCCTGTCCAAGCTGAAACTTGATACGTAAAAGGAAAACTAAGACTTGATGGAATAAAGTTTGAAAATCTCCCCAAAACAAGAGGTTCACTCCAAGACGTCATTGCCGCTGGAAAAGCCGCCTGTAAAAAAACTCGGCCAACCAAAGCGGGGTTAAAAACATTTTGACCTAATCCTCCCATCATCCATTTTCCCAAGCAAACGGAAACAATAGACCCAACAAAAGCCATCCATAAAGGAAACCCCGGAGGAAGAGTCAAAGCCAAAAGAAGCCCTGTTAAAATCACCGAAAAGTCTTGAATTGTTTCAAGTGCTGGCTTTCCAAAACGTCTAACAAAAAAATATTCCGTAAGAACACACCCTAAAATACAAACCAGCAACAAAAACACAACACTCAATCCGTAGAGATAAACGCTAAAAAACACTATTGGCATTAAGGACATAATCACATGAAACATAATACGATTGACACGTTCACCTGAATGAAAATGAGGGCCTGTATGGGATGTAAATTGAAGAAATTGATTAGCTCTTTTTGAAAACACATTTTCAATTCGACTCATTCTTTTTCCCCTTTTGATTTAATCAACTCTGTCTTCAAATTGAATTTGTTTTTCTTTTTTCTCAAAAAACTCTTAGCCATTTTAAAATACTGAACCAAAGGAATATGAGCCGGACAAATGTAAGAACAGCTTCCACACTCAAAACAATCCCACAAATGATAAGACTCCATTTCATCATAATTTTTAATTTTTGCCAATAAACCCAAACGAGATGGATTTAAAGACATTGGACAAACGTCAACACAACGAGCACAACGAATACAAGAGTATATTTTTTTTTCATATTCAAAATCTTCTTGGGTTAAAACAACAATTCCAGACACGCCCTTTGTTATTGGAGTTTCTAGATAATTAACGACTTTCCCCATCATGGGACCGCCAAAAACAACTCGACAAGCACTTGATGACATCCCTAAATAAGAAAGCAAAAAATTTAATGGAGTGCCGATAGGAACAATATAATTTCCAGGCTTATCAATTCCTCCCCCCGTAACTGTCACAACTCGCTCAACCAATCCCCATCCTTTTGGCATTAAACATCCAATTTCTGCCACAGTCGCCACATTACAAACAACTACACCAATATCAATGGGTAAACAACCTGATGGAACTTCCTTCTTAAGTAACGAATGAATCAAAATTTTTTCTGCACCCTGAGGATATTTTGTTTTAAGAAGATGAATTTGAATTTTAGGCTCATTAGGACAAGCCTGCCTCTGTTGTTTAAAAACGGACAATCTCTCTTTTAACCTCTTAAAAGCATCACGTTTATTGTCTTCAATCCCAATGACAACATTATTTGCTTTTGTTGCCCGAACTAATATGTCAATTCCTAATAGTAAATCATCAATCTGCTCAACCATTACACGATGATCACTTGTTAAAAAAGGCTCACATTCACAACCATTAAGCAATAAAGTCTCAATTTTTTTTCCTTTAGGTGGTCTTAGCTTAACATGGGTTGGAAAAGCCGCCCCTCCTAAACCGACCATCCCCATTTGTTGAATCCGATTAACTAATTGTTCCGCATTTAACGATTTATAATCAACAGGAAAAACATCCTGCCTTTGTGGAGAAAAAGGCTGCGTTTTAATAATAATTGAGGGGGCCATCAAACCATTGAAATCAAGGCTGTGACTAACTTTAACAACGACTCCATCAACCGGAGAATGAAGGGGAGAAGAAATAAACCCTTGAGCAGAAGCAACGACTTGCCCCCGCTTAACCTCTTGCCCTTCAATAACAAGACTTTTCGATGGTTTTCCCGCATTTTGATTTAAAATCAACAGCAAATAAGGCGAAAAAGGAATACGACAAATTGGATTTTGAGCAGTTAACTTCTGCTCTGGAGGATGAACACCCTGAGGAAAACTAAACGAATGATCTTTTTTAGAACACAATTTCATCAACTAAAGACTTCCTTTTCTGATTGTGAAATTTTAATAAGATTTTGGGTTAAATCGTGCAATAATTGATTTTTAGTTTCTTCAATGACATCATCTTTATTAAAATCGTCAAACTTAATCGTTTTTAGCTTTTCTAAACAGTCAATAAATTGTTTTATCTCTTTTGTTTTCTCTTCAAGAAAAAAATCTTCGTCTTTATTTATGCTGACTAAAGCTTGTTCCGTGTCCTCTGGACGAGGCAATATCACCTCAAGACAATCTTTAAATTTTTTATCTTTTTCAAACCAATAATAAAAAACAGGATAAGCTTGAACAGACCAAGCCAATTGACTTTGCTCAATCCAACGATTCAAACGATTTTGATCCAACAATTCTTCAAATGATCTTGAACAATAGATTTGCAAAATTGATGGCAGCGAACTAAACAAAAGATCTTTAGAACGCTGACTCAATTGCTCTGGCCTATGAACTCCCTCACTCAGCACATGAACGCTATGAAATTCAATGGCTTCAATTAAACCAAATGGAATAACATCTAAAAAATTAAAAACTAAAAACTTAATTGGAATTTGTCTTTGTACAACAGATAAAACTTGACTCCAAATCCGTCCAAACAGAATACGATCTGATCCTACAACAAGAACTGGAGGAAATAATTTCCATTCTTCATCACTAAGATCTCTAAAATGAATAGGTCTTTCAACATTAGATAAGTCCAAATCATCTTTTATCGCTTTTGCTCTTCTCATTATAAAAATGTGATCTAAAAATAAACTCAACTGTGTGTTAAAAAACTCAATGGCTTGATCAATAATCAAATCTGAAGAACAAGAATAAACAGGCCCATAGTAAGAAAGAAGACTTTGCTTAACCAAACGATCCTGATCAACACAAAACACAGGAACATTAGAGCGTGTTAACTTTTGATTTGAAAAATTAAAAAACAAATCAACCTTATCCAAATCTTTCAAGTTTGAAATAATTAAATCAAATTGATTTTTATCATAATACTTTTGACCGACGATTTCTTCAATTTGCAATCGACTTCCATCAAGATCCGACAAATCCTTCAAGGAATCAAGATCATCAAATGAAATTTCAAGAAGTTTTTGTAGTTTTTCTTTAATCCCATCTCTAAATTGATCTATATCTTCTAAAACTTGATTGTAAATTTCATTTTGAAAAGAAAAAGCATTTAACAAGCTCATTCTAAATGCTGTAAGCAAAATATTTCCAGATTGAAAGCCCGGTAAAAAACGATGATAATTCAAATGATTTAAAAATAAATCCCCACCCCACTTATTCATCAATTGATTAGACATTTCCTTAATGGTCTGCCTAGAGGTTTGATCAAATCCATAAAACCACTTCAATTGTTCGTTGACTGTTTCTATTTTTGCCAACTCCTGATTCCAAACCAAAGCCTCTTCTTCGCAAACTTGTAAACAAAGCCCACAAGAGTTACAATAGTACGGATTTACACCAATTTGTAAAAAGAAAAACTCTCCTGATGCTTGACTTTGAAACACTTTAAACGATTTAACTTCAAACAACTGTTTTATGCTCTCCAACTCGTTTTTCAATCGACTTGTTTCACCCGGAGACAATGAAACACGATCAAAAAACAAATCCACTGATTGATTAAATCCATTTTTGAAATTAATTTTTAACTGGCCCCAAACTTCAATAAAAACTTCTTCAATCTCAGTCAAGTAATCAAAAATTAAATCAATACAAACACCCTTCTTGCGCAAAACCGCCGCCGCTCCTTCAATGACTTCTGTAAAAGTATGAACATGAACTGGCAAAGCCCCATCTGGACAATAACTCCAACACTTTCCACACCCTGTGCAAAGATCAGGATTCCATAATGGACTTTTGTTGATTAAATTAAAACGATCTTGAAAAAAACGAACTTGATTATAATCACCCTTTTTTTCATCAAAAAGCTTAACAAATTCAGGAACGATTTTTAATTCTTGGCTTTTTGTTAAACTATTCTCTTTTGACTTAAATAAAGACAAAAATTGAGTTCTAAACTGCAAATAACCTTCACTCTTTAACCATTGTATTTTATCTTTTAAATAAGGATTTTTTTTAATACAACTTTCAAAAATTTGACTATCAACAGCGCTAACGTTTTTATCGTCACAAACATAAGATGACAAAACATACTCACCTTGTTTTTTTTGAAGACTCCAAAAAGCAATTTGACAAAATTCTTCAGCAGAAAGCGAAAAAAAACTGAATAACGAAGAAAATCGGATTTGAGTTTGATTCAAGTATTGCTTAAAAGCGTCCAAAAAAAATTCAGAAGGGTGACCGCCCTCAACAACTCCAAGTAACACTTTATCGCTTAATTTTTCAAAAAAATCAGCTTTATTGATTGGATAAAATTGTTTTATCTTTAACATCCCTAAAGATAAATGCAAATTTTTCTGAAAAATCTGTAAATACTTTTCAATCTGTTTTTCAAATTGAAAACCACCAACTAAAATAACTTGAGCTTGCTTATTATATAAAATATCGAAATTCTCCACTATCCTTCCGGTCAATTCAAACCAATCTTTTTGTGCTCTTTTAAATTGCTCTTGAATTTTTTGTTGAGACGAATTTTGAATGATTTTCCTGTTCTCTGTTGAACAAAAAAAATCACTCACTTCAAAAAATGGACTATTCGAATCATCTTGATTTAATAAAACACTCTTTGAAAGTAAATACTGTTTTTGAGATTGTTTATTACCAGAACAAAGAAATTTATTTAATGTCCCCGAATCCATTGGTTCTAAGTGTAAAGAAGTCATGGCCTCTGAAATTACAATTAAAGCTGGTTTTAAAACATCTTCAATTGTTCGAAAAGACAAATAAACAAAATCATAAAATTCTTGCTGATTTTCCGCATAAAGACCCAAATAGGACGTTCTATGCAAACCAAAATCATGACTCAGTTGATTTTCCTCTACAATAAAAACGATAGGCAATTCATTGAGATCAGCCCACTCCATAGCTTTAACTAATTCATCTTCACTTCTTGTAAAGTCAAAAATAAATAAAACCCTTTGGCCTGAACGACTCTTTTCTAAAGCTGATGCTAAATTCTTTTCAACAACAATGTGATTTAGCTGAAGTAAAAATAAATCAGAATTAAAATTTTTGTCTATTTTCCCTTTTTCAATTTGCATTTTCATCCCTTTAACCATTTTTACTTCATAACAAACTTTGCTTCTTTCCCTTTTACGAAATTCTTATGGCAATCATACCAAACAATGGCTCCCGTTGGACAACGTTGAATAATTTCTTTAGTTAAATTATGATGAACAATCACTTTAGGGAGATTATTTTCCATTTTCATTACGGATTCTGGGGCATCCAAAACACAACGCTCACAAGCCGTACAGGCCACATCACACTCATTAAGCGCTTCATCACCAAAAGCTTGATTTTTACAATTAACCCACAGTTTTTCAGTCTCATCTACGATTGAAAATAGATCCCTTGGACAAGCGTCAACACAATCTCCACAAGCGGTGCAACGATCAACAAGAACAACTGGCAACTTATGTTCATTAAGCTCTAACGCATCAAAACGACAAGCCTCAACACAATCTCCAAACCCTAAACAACCCCAAGCACATCCTTTACCCCCTCCAGATGCCAATTGAGCGGCCAAACAACTGCGTAATCCCTCATAATGAACACGAACACGAGCCACATGAGAACCTCCTGCGCAAGCTAAACGAGCCACTTTTTTACTGACCACATTAATCTCAACTTGAAGAATTTCTGATATTAATTTTCTTGCCTTATCTTGCATTCCTGTACAAATAGAGGGATCAACTTGCCCTAAAACCACATTTTCAGCAAAATGACGACACCCCGCAAGCCCACAAGCCCCACAATTTGAACCCGGAAGAAGAGTCTCAATTTTTTCGATTTTTGGATCTTCAAACACATATAGTTTCTTATTTGCAATAATAAGAATGAAAGCTAAAATCGAACCTAAGCCAGTCAAAAACAACAAGCCTACGATCAACTCAACAAGATTAAACATACTGTTTCCACCTTTTGTGGAAGTATAATAGAAATTATTGATTCATAAAATAGCAAAATAGATTTTGAAAACCGTTTTCAAATAGTTATCGTTTGTCAATTCTACTCATCTGAAATTAAAGGAGACTCTTGCATTTCAACGTGTTCATCAACATCAATCACTTGTTCAGTGTCACTTTCATTAACTGACTCCACTGGCTTGATAACAATCTGTTCTTTCTCTTCAATTTGGGTTTTATTTTGTACAGGAGATGGCAATCCAACGCTTGCTGTAATCACCGTTCCTTCAGAAAAAACAATTGTGTTATTGCTTGTCCGAACTTCACTCAACTTCCAGAGAGATGGGAATTCCTCTGGAGCAGAAATACGCTCCAAATAGGTGTCACCAATTACTTTTTCTTCAGTCACTTCACCATCTTCAAGCTCTTGAAGAAAAGAATAAGAAAAAGAAAGCTTAATCAAGTCCTCCTCAACTCGTTCTGTATCGAGTTGTTGAAAATCCACTTCTTTAATAAGTGGATTCATTTTTTTTATTGAAAGTGTAATCAAGTGCTCCATCTCTTCAGCAACAGATTGCTCCACCGATTTTTCAATTGTTGGAGGAGAATAAACAATTTTCCACGTCCAAATCATACTTATAACAATCACCAATAACGCAATAATTTTCATAGCGCTTTCCTTATTTTGATCTTCTTCATTGATTTCGATTAAATTTAATATAACATCTTGTTTTTTAAATGCAAATTTTTAATTTGTTTTACAATCAAGATTTTTAATCTCGTTCTTTGAGTGGACTGTTTTGCAAGCGCAACTATTTCGCAACAAGCACTATTTATTTGACCACTTAACAACAGGCATTACAACTTTTGTTGAAATTTAAATAAATATGGCGTACTTTTGAATTTGACAGGCGAGAGTAGCTCAGTTGGTAGAGCACTAGCTTCCCAAGCTGGGGGTCGCGGGTTCGAGTCCCGTCTCTCGCTTTTTCAATGTTTTCTTTGAAATTCATAGAGCGGACTTCGTCCGCAGCCTACAGATTTCAGTCTTCAGTTCTCA
>CAYMLA010000033.1:0-2076 GCA_964390785.1 uncultured Bdellovibrionales bacterium
TCCTTCGACATTTTTACACGGAGAGTCTGTCATTAGATTCTTCCGTGCTTAACCTGCCCCATTCTTTTATGAGTTCTTGTAATCTCTGATTAAAAGCAAGAGGATATTTTGTCAATAGGGAATGCGAATTACCAGACAAAGATTGAGTTTGCTTTGTAAATAAGGATTTCGTTGCTTTTTGGGGTTATACTCTAAGTGGAGAGGAGTAAAATGCTTGAGCGTCTAAAAAATAAATAGAAGCCTGATAAGAAAAAAAAGTTTCTGTTTAGTGGCTTTAGATTTACAAAGGAAAGTGTTTATCATGAAATTGTTTAAGTGTAAATTTAAGCGAGTGTTTTTATTCTGGGGATTTATATTTTTTTGTGTCATGAATTTTTCTTGTACTGGCTATAGGGCTGGAGAAATTGACCCAGAAAAAATTCATAAAAAAGGCAATGGGGAAATTGAACTCAATCTTACAACGCTCTATGATGATGCTGAATTTTTTATTGGACAAGAAATGCTTGTTCGAGGCTGGGTGTCTGGTGATGTTGAATTTATTGAACTTTATTTGGAAGACACATTAATTGAAAGTAAAAAGATTGAAATTTCAAAATCTTTTGAATTTATATACCAGTTTGCTTCTGTTTTGGGTGAGGCAAAGTTTTATGTAAAAGCAAAAAATGAATCGTTAAATCTATCTGAAGTAAAGTCCTTTACAGTGAAAGTTATCATGATTCCTAAAATTTCTTATGTGAACGTGGAGGACGGGCAACAATTTATTTATAATAATGGTTATAAAATTAAGGGTGAAGTTGTTGGTGAGAATGCTTTTTTGAAGTTACTTGTTGATGGTGAGTTGCATTCGGAATCTGAGGTGGTTGAAAATAAATTTGAATTCAATTTAAATTTTGATAAGCCCCTTGGGTTTGTTGAACTTAAATTTTTATTGCTTGATTCCAATCAGCACGTATTGGATTCAAAAATATACAATGTTGAAGTTTTGGAGTCATTAGATGGCCTTGATCCCGATGTTGATTTTAAAGTTACGTCATTTCCAGAACAAACGCAGTTTTATATTGGCGATCAATTAACATATTCTGGAACAACAACGGCTGATGTTGATTTTATTAATGTTTATTTTTCTGATGAGTTAATTGCAAGTCATGTTATTTCAGATCAAAATTTTTCAGGAACACATACGTTTAAAAATCTTTGTGAAAATTGTAATTGGGAATTTGTTGCTATTAATGAAGAATCTGGTCTTGAAAGCAAGCAAACTTTTAAGCTCAGTGTTGTGAATAAGTCAGAAATCATTGATCTCAACATTGAAAACAATCATCTTTTTATTTTAAACAGAGAGTATGTTATTCGAGGAGCAGTGATCGGTGACATAAAAGAAATCAAGGTTTTTTGGGAAGAAAAATTAATTAGTACACAATCGATTCAAAGCTCTCAATTTAATTTTGGAGTGAAATTTTCAAATTTAGCACAAAAATCAGATTTAAAAATTGTTGGGCTTAGTCATAAAGGAGATGTTTTAGATTCGAAAAATTATAAAATTTCAGTGATTTCAAAGCCGAGTGGGTCAATGTTTTTTAATGAATATATTATAAAGGCGATTGAAGAATTAGATCAAAAAAGACGTTTGCTTGGGTATTCTATTAAGGCGATCTTAACTCAAGATCTTCCGTATCATAATTATGGCACGATCACTCGTACTTATGGAACACTAACAATGTGTGTGGCGGCACAGTTAGAGGTGATTCAAATTGCATTAAGGATTTACGCTGAAGAGACAGGGTATTATTGGATCTATGATTACTTGCCTTTAAAAAGCTGGAGAGGTTTGTCCTATCAAGACATTAAGGGGCACATTTGGGTTAATTCAAAATTTGATTCTCATGGAACAGCAGATGCTTTGATAAATTTTGGCATGGGTGAGCGTGTTCGTTTTGAGGAGCTACAACCCGGATCATTTGTCAATATCAATCGAGTGAATCGAACAGGGCATGCTGTTGCCTTTTTAGCCTATATTGATCGAGAAGGCCGAGAGTTTACGGATTACAATGAAAATGTCATTGGTTTTAAGTATTA
>CAYMLA010000033.1:2086-7549 GCA_964390785.1 uncultured Bdellovibrionales bacterium
GGAGGCTTTGACTATCGTTACGCTATTTTTAGCAAATATTATAATGTTTCAGAATGTCGAAAACTGGACATGCCGATTAGAAAAGACTGTGGTGTAATTATGTCTAACAGTCAAACCTATCTCAATACGGGGAAAATGTTACATCCAATCTATTGGGATTCAAGTGCTTTAGATTCTATTTACAAATTTGACCTTAAAGCTCATTTTTTAACAGAGAGTGTTTTCGACGGTCAGTTTTTTAATGGAGTTACTCTTGGTGATTAAAGTTTAAATTTTTTTACTCATCTGAAAAAGTAACTGGATTTCTCTTATCAGCTAATTCCGTAGCGCGAATTCAATCGCTTATCGAGTTGATGGAGAGACTTTTTCAGAAGGGGTTGTATCATTACTACTATCAGATTCTTCATCTACTTTATCGATTTCGTCTTTAATTTTTTCAATAACTTCATCAGTGATTTGAGCCCCTGTTCCTTCTTTTACTCCGACGGTTGCTTCAAGTTCAGAAAGATTTTCTGAACTTTTTGTTAAGCTATTGGCTAAAAAATAAATAGCAAAGGCAATGGCTATTCCAGCTAGTGCAATTCCTCCTCCAAGCAGTAAGCCTGCTGGTAAAACGGCATTAGCCCTTGGAAAAAGAAATTGATCTAATAAAACTTCTTTGGATTTAAAAAGGGTTTCATATTTTTTATAAAAGTGATCAAGATTGTTAAAGTCGTCATGACTAAATTCAATTTCATTTAATTTTGCAAATATTTTTTTAGAGTTAATTATTTCAATAACAAGAGATTGATTTTTGTCTTGAAAAATAATTTTGTTATGAGAAATTTTTAAAGGGGGAGGTGGAGTTGCTAAATTTTCTTTAAAATCGCTTATCAGTCGATCATAAACTTGAATAGGCATAAAATGTCGAGTGCGATAGAGGAGTTCTCCTAAATTGGTCGGTTTGCTGTCCCAAAAGAGAGTTGAAAAAAAATCTTCAATAAGGAGTTCTTGCTCTGTTAATTTTGGTTTTATCGGAGATTGTGCATAAACGGTTTGGTGTAATGGCAAAAAAGCAAGACAATAACATAAAATAATTTTAATAAAATAACGAATCCAACTGGTTTTATGCAACAAAGGTTCCTCCTCTTTGTTGGTTCTCTAATAGAGAGTTTATATCACTTTTGAATGATTTAACATAAGACAGATCTCATAATCAAGCAAACATAGTCATAGGGCTGGCTCAAATTAGACCATAGTTCGTTGTGGTTGCTATAAAATAGCCAGTTTGCACCACAATGTTGTTTTAGGAACGTCCAGTGATTAAAAGGTCATTATCTAATTTTTTGAAGAAAAGTTTTTTGAGTTTGATTGAATGATCAATGTCATTGATTCCAAAATGAGAAGCCCAGCTTAGTCCAGTTTGATCTCCAAAAATTTTAGGGGCAAGAAATAGATATAAACGGTCGAAGGCTTTCTGCAATAAAAATTGGCTATGTGTAAAGGCACCTCCTTCAATGAGGACAGAGCCAATTTGAAAGTCCTTATAAAGACATTGAGAGAGTTCTTGAAGATTAAATAGTCCAAAATGTTTTTTAAGAGGGCGCACTTGAGCGTATTGAAATAGATAAGAATGAGGAATATTTTCATCGACAATAAAAATAAGATCATTTTTATTGTGGGCTTGTAAAATTTTTAAATTAAAAATTTTTTTAAGAAATTCTTCATTAGGATCAATAATTATGAGTTTGTTATTTTTTTTAGGAAAACGAGGATGTCGTATATTTAAAAGAGGATTATCAGTTAAAATGGTTTTTGCTCCAATACAGAGAGCATCATGTTTACCTCTGAGATAATGACCAAGCTGTCTTGAGCTTTCATTTGTAATCCATTTGCTTTGACCGTTTTTTAGAGCAAGTTGTCCATCTAAGGAGCTTGCAACTTTTAAGGCGATAAAAGCCCGTTGTTGAGTTTGGTTACAAATAAAAGATTCCATTAAAACATTCAAATCAACTTGATAGTGGTTAAATGCTTCAATTTGAATTTGATTTTTTTTTAACAAATCCAGCCCTTTTCCTGAGACGATGGGATTTGGGTCGGTCATGCCGTAGACGACTTTTTTAATCGGGTATTCAATGAGTGTTTGCGCACAGGAGGGAGTTTTTCCGACATGTGAACAGGGCTCTAGAGTAACATAAACGGTAGCCTGATTAAGGTCGTTTTTATCTTTGATTGCATTGAGAGCATTTATTTCAGCATGAGCTTCTCCCCATTTTTTGTGGTATCCTGTAGCAATAACAATATCATCTTTGTTGACAATCACACAACCAACAAGTGGGTTTAACCAAGTGTAACCAGTCCCTTTATATGCCAATTGAATGGCTAGCTTTTGTGCTTGTTGAGGTGAAATTTTTTTTCCATAATAAGAGGTTGCAATTTTTGTTGATGTCATTTGGATTAGAAAATAAAACAAAAAGCATAATTTTGCTAGTCTTGTTCTAAAAAAAAGTCTTAACAGTTTAAGAAGAACACGATATAAATAGTGGCTGCTGCAAAACAGTCGCCTCAAATTGGACTATTTTGAGCAGCCACTAATGAGTGGCTTGGTGCAAAGTTGCTATTATTGGAGGTTGGGATGTCTGTTTATGTTAATCGAACACTGAATTTGAAAAAGATCAAATACATTGGTTTTGATATGGATTACACATTGGTGCGTTACCATGAAGGTGCGTTTGAAAAGCTGACACATAAAGTTTTGCTTAAGAAATTAGTTGAACAAAAAAAATATCCAAATGAAATTTTTAAATTACGTTACTTTTCAGGACGATTTATTCGTGGTTTAATTATCGATAAAGAAAAAGGTAACATTTTAAAACTGAACAAATATGGGGCTATTCGTAAGGCTTATCATGGCTTAAAAGTGATTGGTTTTGTGGAGCAAAAACAAACTTATCAAGGGATTTATGTTGATTTAGCCGATCCCAAATTTGACACCATTGATACTCATTTCAGTCTTCCTCATGTGACTTTATTTGCTCAATTGGTTCAACTTAAAGATAATGGTGTAGAGCTTCCGTCTTATGCTCAGTTGGCTGAAGATGTTAAAGGATTTCTTGATTTGGCTCATCAAGATGGTTCATTAAAGAGTCAAGTTCAAAAAGAGATCGCCAAGTATGTCATAAAAGATAAAGGTGTTGTTAAAGGTTTAATGCGGTATAAAATGCATGGCAAAAAGCTTTTTTTATTAACCAACTCGGATTGGACTTATACAAAACTGTTACTTGATTATGCTTTAGGAAGCTTTATGCCAAAAAATTCAAGTTGGTTGGATTTGTTTGAATTTGTCATTACAAAGGCTCAAAAGCCACGTTTTTTTTATGATCGAATTGAGTTTTTATCTGTGGATTTTAAATCAGGGAAAATGGATAATGTTGTAAGGCCTATTCAATCAGGACTTTATCAGGGAGGCTGTGCAAGATTTTTTACTGAAGATTTAGGTGTTAATGGGGATGAGATTTTATATATTGGGGATCATATTTATGGTGATATTCTTCGTCTCAAAAAAGATTGTGCTTGGAGAACGGCGATGGTTGTTTCTGAGCTTGAAAGTGAGTCCTTGGTGCGTCCAAAGATTAGGTTAATTGAAAATAAAATTGATCGATTGATGACCAATAAACTTAAGCCAGAAAAAATACTGACAAAAATGTCAACATTGAAAATCGAAAAGCCAGATGAATTTAATGTCGATCAATTTAACAAAAAAATTGAAGAAGTTAAAAAGTATGATGAGCAACTGGGTGCTTTAATCAGTCAACAGGAAAAACTGTTTAATCCCTTTTGGGGTTCTGTGATGCGAACGGGGAACGAAGAAAGTTATTTTGCTTATCAAGTAGAACGTTATTCATGCATTTATGTGTCTAAAATTGAAGATTTACTTTTTCAGTCACCAAAAAGCTATTTTAGAGCCGGACGTCGTCCAATGGCTCATGAAATGGAAATTAAGAAAGCTTGATGCTCTCTTTCATAGAGCAGGGAAGGCTTTGGCTGCGCTGAGTCACCCCCGTTTATTCTCTTTTCTAAACGATTATTTTTTGTTACGAGTAAGTCTGAATTTGCATGGACTTGTAACTCTTTTTTGATCTTAAAAAAGAAGCAAGCTGTGACAATGAAGTTGTTTGTTTAATTGTAAACATAATGTTGGTTGTTTTGCAGCAGCCACTAAGTGAGAACGACACTATTTTAGACGGTTTGAGGACTTGATCAATGGGACAGGTACCTAATAAAAAAAATTTATATCTTATCATTGGCCGTGGTCGAGTGGCCAATCACATCATTCATTATCTTAATTTATTATCCTTGGATTATTGTCATTGGTTTCGTCAAAAGGGAGAAGCTGAGCTTAAAAAGTGGCTTGAAGTGAGTAGCCATGTCTTGGTTTTGATTCCTGATGATCAAATCGAAGGTTTTGTTCAACGCTATAAACAACCTAAAATGAAACATAATATTTGGATGCATTTTTCTGCAGTCACGTCTGTTGATGGTGTTGTTCGAGTGCATCCGTTGATGACGTTTTCTCATCAACTTTATTCGTTTGAGGATTATTTAAGAATTCCATTTGCTTTATTTTCGAAAGATCAAGAATTAGAGAAGATTCTTCCAGGATTTCCAAACCCTTCATTTTTCATATCAGATGAGGATAAAAACAAATATCATGCCTTATGTGTTTTAGCCGGTAATTTTTCAAGCTTGTTGTGGCAGAAATTTTTTTATGAAATGGAAAAAATGACAGGAAAGAGCTTTCTTTATTTTTTACCCTATATGATGAAACAATTTGAGAATATTTTATCTGATCCATTTAAGAGTTTAACAGGCCCTCTTGTAAGAAAAGATGAGCAATCCATTCAATCTCATTTATTGGCTTTAAAAGATGATCCGTTTTTACCTGTTTATCAGTCTTTTTTGAAAGCTTATCAAGAACAGGGTTTTTTTCATGAAAATCAAGGAGAACAGAGTGAAATCAATTGTTGAGTTTAAGCAAAGAAAAAAGGAACAAAAAAAGATATCCATGGTGACTTGTTATGATTATTGGACAGCTCAAATTTTAAAACAAACTTCAGTGGATTGTCTTCTTGTTGGCGATAGTGTTGCTATGGTTGTTCACGGTCATTCCAATACATTAAATGCGACAACAGAAATGATTGCAACTCATGTTCAAGCTGTTTCAAAAGGAGCAGAAAATAAATTTTTGATCGCAGATATGCCGTTTTTAAGCGTTCGAAAAGGTCTTCTTTTTGCTATGAATTGTGTTGAGTTGTTGATCAAAAGTGGGGCTCAAGCGATTAAAATTGAAGGGCTTGAAGGGCATGAAGATATAATTCAACACATTGTTCAATCGGGTATTCCTGTGATGGGGCATCTCGGTTTGACACCTCAGTCGATTCATCAAATGGGGGGATATCGTGTTCAAGGGAAATCTTTTCAACA
>CAYMLA010000033.1:7559-11424 GCA_964390785.1 uncultured Bdellovibrionales bacterium
ATTTTATTCGACAAGCTCAGATTCTTGAAGAGTTGGGATGTTTTTCATTGGTTTTGGAATGTGTTCCCTCTGAGTTAGCAAGCGAATTAACTTTACAGGTGGGCATTCCAACAATTGGCATTGGTGCTGGTGTGCAAACCGATGGGCAAGTTTTGGTTTTGCAAGATTTGTTAGGCATGAGTGATGAGTTTAAGCCAAAGTTTTTAAAGCATTATCTTGAAGGCCATAAATTAATTAGACAAGCAGTTGATGATTATCATAGGCAGGTTCTTAATCAAGAGTTTCCATCAATACAGGAGAGTTATTTTTATGCAAGTCATCACGACAAGCAGCTTAATCAAGCCAGTTTGTAAAGAATTATCGTATAAAGGAAATACGATCGGATTTGTTCCAACAATGGGAGCGTTGCATTCTGGGCACCTTTCTTTGATTGAGCGTTCAAAAAAAGAAACGGATAAAACAGTTGTTTCGGTTTTTGTTAATCCAACCCAGTTTAATTCTAAAGATGATTTTTCTTCTTATCCACAAGATTTTGAAAAGGATCTCAAATTATTAAGACAGTTTGATGTTGATGTTGTTTTTGCTCCGGATCAAGTGCAATTGTATCCCGATGATTATGTTTATCAAGTCAAGGAAAATAAGGTGAGCCATGAGCTTGAGGGAGAACATCGTCCAGGTCATTTTGATGGAGTTTTAACTGTGGTTTTAAAGCTTTTTAATTTAGTTTGTCCTCAAAAGGCTTATTTTGGAGAAAAAGATTTTCAACAACTTTATTTGATTCAAAAAATGGTTGATGCTTTTTTTATGGATGTTGAGATAGTTCCGTGTCAAACCATTCGAGATGAAAAAGGTTTAGCGCTGTCTTCACGAAATCAAAGACTTTCTCTTGAAGGAATTAAAAAAGCACAGCGATTAAACCAATTATTATCATCCGAATTAGATTCTAAAAAAGTTACTGAAAGTTTAGTTGCTGAAGGATTTCAAGTTGATTATGTCTGTGAGAAGTACAATCGTCGGTTGGCCGCCGTTTATTTAGAAGGAGTGAGGTTAATAGACAATGTTACCATCTAATGTTTTGTTTTTAATGTCGGGATCAATTGCTTGTTATAAGGCAACAGATCTAATTTCTCAGCTTATAAAAAAGGGGCACAGTGTTCAAGTGGCGTGCACAAGATCTACTCTTGAGTTCATTGGAAAAGCGACACTTGAGGGACTTACAGGTCGTCCTGTAATTTCTGATCTTTTTCAGAGCGAAAAGACAATGGAGCATATTGAGTTGACCAAATGGGCGGATGTGTTTTTACTTTGTCCAGCAACAGCGAATATAATCAATAAAATGGCGGCCGGAATAGGCGATGACGTGGTTTCAACATTATTTTTAGTTTATGATTTTTCTAAACCTTTTTTTATTGCTCCGGCAATGAATACGAATATGTATAATCATCCCATGACTCGTCAATCGATAAAAAAGCTTCAGAGTTTTGGAATAAAGGTGCTATCGACTCAAAGTGGACGCTTGGCCTGTGGGGATTATGGTGAAGGTAAACTTCTTGAGGGAGATGAGATTTTAAGACAAATGAGTTCTAGTTTTGTAAAAAACAAAAATTCAAAGCGTGTTTTGGTTGTCTCTGGAGGATGTAGAGAGGCTATTGATGGTGTAAGAAGCATTACCAACTTAAGCACAGGTCATACGGGTTCTGTTTTGGCAGAGGAGTGTTTTTATAAAGGTTTTGATGTGACTTATCTTCATGCATTGAATGCTAAAAAACCAAATGTTCAGTGTTCTTTTGTTGAGTTTGAGTCTTTTTATGATCTTCGTGAAAAATTAAAATCAATTCTTGAAAAGGATCAATTTGATGTGGTTTTCCATCTGGCTGCAGTGAGTGATTTTAGTCTTAAACAAATTGAAATGAACGGACAAGTTTTGTGTCCGACTGAGTTTGAGAAACTAAAGTCAGGGTCTGAGCTTAAACTGATTCTTCATCCGAATGAAAAATTGGTGGATCAAATTTGTTCATGGTCAAAAAATTCAAATTTAAAGCTTGTTGCGTTTAAGTTAACTCATTCAACAGACAGCAAAATGAATCAGAGGCAAGTGCGGGGTCTTCAATCCAGTTCTAAGGCACAATGGATTGTTCACAATGATGTGTCAAGTTTTGCAAAAAATAGAGACGAACATGATTTTACAGTTTATCAAAACAATCAACCCATTGCTTATTGCCAAGGCCCTAATGAATTATCGAATGTTTTAATTGAGGAGTGTTTTAATAATGGTAAGTCGATAGCTACTTTAGGCATGCCGAAAAACAGCCACTATAATGATGGAGAAAGAAATGATATTAACGCTTGATGTGGGAAACTCACAACTTTACGGTGGAGTTTTTAAAGAAGAAAAACAATTGATTCAATTTCGAAAATCCACAACGTCAAAAAGTTCATCAGATGAGCTGGGAATTTTTTTAAAAAGTGTTCTTCGTGAAAATCAATTGTCTTTCAACGAGGTTTCAGACATTGCCATTTGTTCAGTTGTTCCAGATATTGTTTATTCTTTAAAAGGAGCGTGTTTAAAGTATTTTCAAATTGATCCTTTTGTTTTAGAGGCGGGTGTAAAGACAGGTTTAAAAATAAAATATAGAAATCCTCTAGAAGTTGGTTCTGATCGAGTGGCTAATGCGATTGCTGTTTCAAGACTTTATCCGAAGAGAAACTGTATTATCGTTGACTTGGGAACCGCGACAACGTTTTGTGTTCTGACTCATAATCAAGAATACATGGGTGGTGTGATTATGCCGGGTTTAAGAATGTCGATGGAGTCTCTTGAACATAAGACGGCTCGGCTCCCTATTGTTGAAATTGTTCATTCAAAAAAATCAATTGGGCGATCAACGGTTGAAAGCATTCAGTCGGGTTTATTTTTGAGTCATCTTGGAGCTATTCGAGAAATTATCAATTGCATTTGTCAGGAGCATTTTAGAGAGGAAGATCCTTATGTCATTGGGACAGGAGGGTTTGCCTATTTGTTTAATGAGGAAAAAGTGTTTAATGAGATCATTCCTAATCTTGTTCTTCAAGGTTTGATTGAAGCTTTAAAAATCAATAGGAGCGAAAGAATATGAAAATTACAATGCTTAAATCTAAAATTCATCGTGCAACAGTCACAGAGGCCAATTTAGATTATGAAGGGTCTATTTCGATTGACCGTAGGTTATGCGATGCAGCCGAGTTTTTTCAATTTGAAAAAGTGGAAATCTATAATTGTAATAATGGGGCTCGATTTTCGACTTATGTCATCTACGGTGGAGAAAGAGAAATTTGCTTAAATGGTGCGGCGGCTCGGCAAGCTCATCGTGGGGATCGGCTTATAATCTGTACTTATGGTGAGATGGACAAAGTGTCCGCTTTAAGTTATAAACCTAAAGTGATCCTTGTTGATGAAAATAATGAACCCAAAAACAATGTTTAAGGAGAAAAAATGGAATCAACGAAAGTAAAAAAACAAGAAAATAAAGAGATAAATAAAGAAGGGCGTTGCTGTGATCATAGCGAGTCTTTATCAGATAAAGATTTTGATCAAACGAGCAACTCAGAAAAAGAGGGTTGTTGTGATCACAAGGATGATTGTTGTGATGACAAAAATCACAAGGATGATTGTTGTGGAGATCATGAAGGCTGTTGCTGTGATCAACATGAGGATAAAGAAAATCTTTCAAAACTTTCAACTGAAGATTGGAAAGCAAAAATCCTTGAAATGATTGGTGATACTCCAGTTTCTAAGCTTCCTGTTAGAGATGTTTTAGATTATAGTGAAGAACAGGCTCTTAATTTATTAAAGTCATATCAAAATGATGGGGTTTTAAAAACCGGA
>CAYMLA010000033.1:11434-12367 GCA_964390785.1 uncultured Bdellovibrionales bacterium
CAATGAAGGTTGGAAATTGGCTTTACAAAAAAGTAAAAAAGCCAAATGCTCATTAGTTGGTACGCGGCGCTTATCTGAACTCAACTAAAATTTGGCCAAGACAAACTTGATCGCCCGGTTTACAAAAGACGGACTTAACAGTACAAGTTGCAGAGGACTTGAGCGAATATTCCATTTTCATGGCTTCCAATACTACGGCAACCGTTCCATTTTTAATGGAAGTTCCCGGTTCGACATGGACAGATAAAATTTTTCCAGGCATGGGGGCTGTTATTGTTTTTTGAATTGATTTTTGAGGCGTTTTTAACTGGCTTAGGGAGCTTGTTTTTTGTTTTAGATTGTAAGAATAAGTCACCCCATTGATGTGAGTCCACAGTATTCCATCAATGACTTCAACAGGGGCATTAATCGATAAATCATTAGTGGCGATGGAAATTGTATTCATGTGTTTCTCCATTTTGATGACCAAGGGGAGTGTTGAATAGATTGAAGAGGGCTTGAATTGTGATCAGTATTAACATTAGCATTAGCATTAGTATCAGCATTAGAAAAACGATCAGCCATTTTTATTAATTGAGATTCGATGTCGGAAGCTTTTAGAGAAGTTTTTTGGTCGTCTTCACTTAAAAGGGATTCATAAAAATTTGTATGGTGTTGATTGTTGATAAAGTCCGGATGGTTGAGGCAGTGGTTTAATGCTGGAATGTTGGTGTGAATTCCAAAAACAATGAGTTCATATAATGCCATTTTCATTCGCTGAAGAGCTTCATGTCTTGTTGATCCAGAGGCAATGACTTTTCCAATCATGGGATCGTAATGAGTAGAGAAAACATTGCCTGATTCAAATCCAAAATCATAACGAACAAAAGGTAGAGAAGGAAGATGAATAGTGCCCAACTTAGGATGAGTGACATGATATTTTTCAGCAAAGAT
>CAYMLA010000034.1:0-12360 GCA_964390785.1 uncultured Bdellovibrionales bacterium
AGGACGCCTATAGAATAGAAATTCTGAAAAATGAGTTTAAACAAGTGGGTCAATTTTACTGAGCACCAAAGCGTGTACTACACATAAACTCATCTACTAATAAATTCAATAGATTATCACAAAACAAATGTTTGATGATGGGAGAGTGTTAGGATTGTTCAGAGGCCACCAGAATTTGGTCAAATCGTTAAAAATTTAAGCTCAAATGATGAATTTTTGTATAAAACAGCTTGCTAATTTAATACTTTTATATTAAATTAGAGAAGGAGTGTGAGTGAAAGAAGTTAAGGCGCTAAAGCTCTCAAATGGAAAAATTCCTTTTGAGAACTGGATACAAAATCTTCCAACCATAGAACGAGCAATCATTGATGCCTATATTGACCGAATTTCATCTGGTGGAGGAAGGAAAAACGTCAAAAATTTAGGTGATGGCATCTTTGAAATTAAAATTAAACGTAAACCAGGATATAGAGTTTATTTTGGTGAAGACAGCAAATACCTTATCCTTCTCCTTCTTGGTGGAGACAAAGGATCACAAAAAGCCGATATTAAAAAGGCTAGAGAATATTGGAGGCAGTATGCACAGAAGTAATCAATACAATGAAAGATTTAGTAAAGAAATCAGAAACTCTGAATATGCTCAAGCCTATATTCTTGAACTCCTAAATGATCCTGATGAAGAGATAACTCTAATTGATGCACTTAAAATTATCATCCAAAAAATGGGAACCACTGACTTTGCTGATTTTGTGGGAGAACACGTTCAGAATATTGACAAATTCCTGAAGGGATCTCGCAATCCTAAAATGGAAACCCTCGATAAATTTCTTCGTCCTTTTGGTTTGGAAACTATTTTATCAGTTAAACCAGTTGAAAAAGATGTCGCCTAGGTGGTGGCAACAGCCCTTAATGCCAACGATAAGCATTTCCAGTAATACACATAAACTCATTCAGTAATAAATTCAATAGATTATCACAAAACAAATGTTTGATGATGGAAATTTACCTGAAAAACAACATAAGCCATTGAAATAAAACATATATTATGAATTATATTAACATTAATTAAAGTTATTGATTTTTCATAACTTATCTTAATAAGATTATATATGGACCCAAGAACAAATCCTTATTCTCCAGGTGCAGGCACCCTCCCCCCAGAACTCGCGGGACGAGAACAAATTATTGAAAAAGTAAATATACAACTTGATCGATGTCGAAATGGATTAGCCTTTCGAAGTTTTTTGTTAGTTGGATTACGCGGTGTTGGAAAAACGGTGTTATTAAGTCACTTGGCCACAGAGGCAGAAGCCAACGGGTTTGCGGTTATTCAATTGGAAACCCCAGAAAAACGGTCATTGCCAGCGCTTATCATTCCTTCATTGAGATCTGCTTTATTAAAACTAGATCGTATGGCTTCTGCAGGGAATCTAACCAAGAAAGCGCTTAGAACACTTGGTGGGTTTGTAAGTGCGATGAAAATTAAATATGCAGATCTTGAATTTGGAATAGATTTAGGCAGTGAGCCTGGTATTGCTGACTCGGGCGATTTAGAAAATGATTTAATCGATCTTTTTATACAACTTGGGCTGGCGGCAAAAGAAAAAAAAACAGCGTTAATTCTTTTTATTGATGAAATTCAATATATTCATGAAAATGAATTTGCAGCATTAATCATGGCTTTGCACAAATGCACACAAAAGCAATTGCCGGTTACAATCGTTGGTGCCGGTTTGCCTCAATTGGTGGGACAAGCCGGGAAGGCAAAATCTTATGCCGAAAGATTATTCGAATATCCAGAAATTGGACCACTCACACAAGAAGCTTCATTTGCTGCGTTACTGATTCCAGCTCAAAAACAAAAGGTAACCTTTGAAAAGCAGGCATTGAATGAAATTTACCGTCAAACAAAAGGATACCCTTATTTTATTCAAGAATGGGGAAAACACAGCTGGCAATGCGCTAAAAACTCACCCATAACTTTAGTTGATATAAATTTAGCAACTGAAATTGCGATTTCAGAACTCGATGCCAGCTTTTTTAGAGTTCGTTTTGATCGTCTTACCCCGAGTGAGAAAAGATATTTAAGAGCTATGGCAGAACTTGGACCCAGCCCTCATCGCTCTGGAGACATTGCCCACTTATTAAATAAAGAGGTTCAAGGTGTTGCGCCAGTCAGGGCGACTCTAATAAACAAAGGAATGATTTACAGCCCAGAACATGGAGACAATAGTTTTACAGTTCCATTATTCGACAGTTATATGAAACGAGTTATGCCGAGTATAGAATGAATTATCAAAAATTGCTGTTTTTGTATACAACAGCCCTTAATACCAACGATAAGCATTTCCAGTAGAGACTGTTTTCTTGTTATAAATAAATTCTACTAAAAATTCATCATCAGAATAATCACCATTCATTACGCGCAGTTTTACAAAGTCATTGTATGCTTGCGTATTTAGATGGCCTCTTTCTGAAAGTATAAAACCCTGATCAGAATTAATTGGATCAAGTTTCATTCTTAATTGCATTGGATTCAGTCGAACTCCACTATTATTAGGACCAAGATATAAATAAAAATTCCAAAAAGCATCCCAGCCATTATAATTATAAGAATTTGTTTTAGGAGCGGCTCTAAACTCAACATCAACATAACCTTGATTGGCATAATAGAAATCCATTATAACTTCAATGAGTCCCTTTCGCCAATATTCACAACTATCATAATCATGAGTTCCAATAAAAAATCCCCATTGAGTATCACAAACTTGCATGGCCTCTTTTAAAAACTTTTCCGCAGCATTATCGCTAGAAATTTTTGCATATTCGATATCATCAACATAACCCCAATTATTGTAATGATTTGATAATTCATTTTGAAATTCTTTACCGATTTTCATAATAAAAACATCATCAGTCCCATAAGAATCTCTTTCTACTCTTCGATCGCGTTTGACAACACAACGATTTTCAACTCGTCTTTCATCGTCATCACATACAACATTTGGAGCTTTAGCATCACCGTCACCGCCGCTTTTCCCACATCCATAAAAAAACATCGGAAGAAGTAATATTATCATTAAAAAAATTAAGCGTTTCATAGTTCAACTCCTTATGGAAACTGAAACATTGTTGAGTGATTGCAATTTAAATCACTCAATTATAAAAAATACACAAAATGTGCCAATAAAAAACATTAATAGAGATGAGTAAAATTCAACAAATGCAGAAAAACAACTGTATCAAAAGTAAACAGTGACAAATTTTGTCAAATTTCAGAAACGGGTTTTGACAAAATCTAGAAATTAGTCTACGTCAAGGGCATGCCAAGGCGTACAGAGATTTTCAGTTCAACTAATATTGATTCGTTGGTTTTAAATAATCCTTATTTATTATTGTATCAAAAAACCGATTGGCCTGATTATTTAGAGCTTTTGGCTAAAATCTACGACCTGCTTGAAGAAGAAGGAAAACCCGTAGAATGGGCACGCGTGGAGGCGCTTATTGAGGCTTTTTATGGGCCTAAAAATTTAGCTTCTCCGGCTACAAAAAAGCTGCAGTTTACCAGCATGGCAATTAGTGAGTTAGGACTTCTACAGGATTCTCATGATGCCTACGGAAATCGCTACATTGAGCCGACTCGTTCGGGAAAGCAGTTTTTAAAACAAACCGAAGATCAAATTTTTAATCGTCGAAAATTCACCGGTGCAGGGGTGGAGCATATGTTAGGGTCTCTTAATCAACTTCTTTACTCCCAAGAGATGCTTACGGTTGAAGAAGCTGTTGCGGAGTTAAATGAAAAAATTCGCAGTTATAAGGAGGATATTAAGCGAGTTCAGACTCAAGGAGTGCAGGCCGCTCAGTTGCTTTCTCGAGGCTATAGTTCTGAAGAATTACTGGTTGAAGCCAATGAAGCGGCGGCTCGAATTCTTGCCGCCAGTGAGGATATTAAGTTGGCTGTAGAACGAGCTCGAAAGCAGCTCATTAAACGTTACCATCAGGAAAAAATGAGTGTTGGACAAGCCATTGAGTATGTGGCTGACTTTCATGCGGAGCTTCGAAAAACTCCAGAATACGTAAGCTATATGAAGGCCAAGGATTTGCTTTCACACATTGAAGGTTTGCAGGGTTTGTTCAAGCACACGGATGTTTCACGGATTGTGCGGATGCTGGAAGATCGTCAGGTGATTCAATCAGAAGTCCTTAAGCAAACTGTTTTGCCGGTTTTTTCTTATCAATTTCAGCGCTTGTGTCGGAGTATCGAAGAGAAAGTTCAACAGCAAATTCATCTCTTGCGAGTACAAGTGCATTATGTGATGGCCAGTGATAGTCAACGCACGCGTAATTTTTTGCAAGATCTGTTGAGTCAATTCTATCAGGCTCCTGAGCAGGTTGAAGTTTTTTTAAAACAAAGCTCAATCGAAATTGAGTTGTTTTCTGATTTTGATCTTGGTTCAATTGAACTTAATTCTTTTGAACAGATTGAACATCTTAATCAACAAGTGGTTGCATTGAATACTTTTGATGGTTTTGAATGGAGACAAATGGTTGAGAGTTTACGATTGGCTGAAGAGGCAACGATACAAAAAGTGCTGGCTAAGTTAAAAGCTGAAATAAGGTGTAAGGAGCGAGTGGTGTTGTCGGAGTATTCAATTGAATATGGCTTAATCGAGTACTATGTCCTTGATCAAATTGAAATGTTCGATAGTGGAATTCAGTCGATTGAAGGAAAGAAGATGGATTTTATTGTTGATCTCATGGGGGGGCGACTTGTGTTAAGAGACATGAACGACCGTGAGTTTTTTATTTCTCATTAAAAAAGGGGATATTGTGCAAGAGCAAACGAAACAAACGAATGATCAATTGCGAGGCATTGGAGATCTTCCCTACGTTAATATCAAACTTGCGGGAGTGATTCGTCGTTGTTTGACTTCGCGGTTTATCCTTCGTTCACGAACGACAGATTTTTTTCAAACTCTGATCATTTATCGTGATCAATTGGAGGAGTACTTTTTAAAAATTGGGGCTCGATTAGTGGTTAATGATCAGCTTGGGGTAGCTTATCTGCAGGCTATTGATGATTATGAAGACCAAATTGGCTATTCTCTGGGAAGAAAACTGAGGCTTACAGCTTTAGATACTTTGCTTTTGATCTATTTGCGGCAAAAGCGTCTTGAATTTTATCACAATGAAATTGACCAAGAAGTTCCTTGGGTTCGGACTGAAGAACTTCGTGAGTTTGCGAGTGAGTTTGATTTTCATAAAGAGGATCGCAAGTTTCAAATGCAGTTTGAAAAAGCCATTAAGCGTTGTTTACAACGTCAGATTTTGCTTCCGACGGCACAAGAGCGGTTGTATGAGATTTCTCCGGTTTGTGATGTGTTGTTACCAGCCGATCAGATTCAAAGCATTAAGAGTCAGGCAGATCAATATTTTAAAGGCATCAAAAAAGAAAAGAGCATTTTGTCCGACGATCAAGGCGAAGAGGGTGAACCATGTCAAGATTAAGAATAACCGATGGATTCAGTTTGTATCGAATGGAAATGCTTAACTGGGGAAATTTCCAAGGCTGGCAAGTGATTGATTTTTGTCAACCGGGGCTATCGTTAGGCCCATTATTTGATCCTAGTAAGAATTCTTTGATCGCTGGCATTAATGGTTCAGGGAAATCCACGCTCATTGATGGAATTATGTCGGTTTTGCTTCCGTTTGAAAGTTCTTTGAAACTGGGAGTAACTCATGATTTTGAAGAGGGCAAGGGGGGTGGACGTTGTGTGCGTGATTATGTATTGGGAAAGTATTCTTCAACGGGCGAGGAATTTGTTCAGAACGAATCAGATATTTTTTCACGCCGAACGGGATCGTCGATTTTATTGTTGGTGTTTCGTCATAATTCTAATTCTGAGCGAATTGTTAGTTTAGGACGAGTTTGGTGGTATAGTGGAGGTAAGTTACGCTCGGAGAGTCTATGCTGGGTAGGCTATGAACAGATGACGATTGCTGGGCAAGAAGGTCTTCGTTTGGTTGATGAGACAGGCAGTGTGTATCCCACGGCTCGATCATTTCGTGAAGGTGTACGTGCAAAATCTCAAAGAGTGCAAATCTTCGATCGAATGGGAGCATATTTTGAGAGCATGAGTCATTCGCTTGGCGGGGTGACTCGAGATGATTTGAAGATTTTAAATTTAGCTTTTTATATGAAATCAGTGACTCGAATCGATGCTTTTATTCGTCAGTATATGCTTGTGGCCCGTGAAAATGAATCAATGGATAGTCTGGTTGAAAACGTGGGGAATGCGGCTGAGATTTCTCAACAGATTGAAAACTGTCAGATGCGTCTTAAACAATCTCGTCAAGTGATTGCTAGTTTACAGGAATATAAGGACAATTGTGATGAGAAAAAACGATTAGACCGCATAGATCACTTATTGGTGGTTTATCCTCAGTGGTTGGAAAAGCACCGTTTGTGTGAAGAGCTAAAAAAGACGGAACAACAACGGCAAAAAAAACAACTGGAGCTTCCCGGAGCGCAAGAGCGAAGTCTATACTGGCAAGGTCAGTGGGAGCGCTTACAATCTCAATTAGCTCATAATCAGGGGGCATTGACTTTGCGTTCCCTTGAACGTGAAAAGCAGCATATTTCAGAAAATCTTAATCGTTTGAATAAGCTTAAGAGTCAAGCTGAGTTGTGGGTGCATCAGTTGCAAATGAGTTTTCCTCAGAGTGTGAATAAATTTTCTCAACTTAAAGAGGCTTTAGAGAATAAGCTAATGCAAATTCATCAGCATCTTGATGAGCTTAATCAACGTCAAAATAAGTATGCCATCGAACAAAATCAACTACAGAACGAGACCAACGAGGTGCGATCAGAACTGCAGTTTTTAGTCGAGCATCCGACCCTGATTTCTCGTGCTCTCTATGAAGTTAAGCGTCAATGCCAAGAAGCTCTAAAACTTGATTCAGGACAATTGCAGTTTGTTGGCGAGTTGATTCGCATAAAGCCTGATTGTGAAAAGTATCGACGAGCGGTTGAAATGGCTTTGCAGCCGATTTCTCAAAATTTACTCTGTGATCCTCTTGTGTTGGATCAGGTGACCAATTGGCTCAATCGAACGCTCATAGGTAAGACTCTGACTGTAAAGCGAATTCAAAAGGAACAATTAAAAGGGATTTCTCAAGAGGATTTCATAAAACAGGTTGATGCGGATAGTGTTTTAAGCAAAATTGAAATTAAACCTGCTACGGAAACCATTTTTTGTGGCTATTTGCATAATTGGTTGTTGAGCCATTATGATTTTAAAATCGTCACGAGTAAGCAGCTTAAGAGTTGTGGTGAACAGGCCGTGACGCTTGAGGGGCTTGTTAAGCTTAATTTGCACACCATGCGAAAGTACAAGCAAGATATTCCTTTTCAACTCGGGTGGGATAATCGCGATAAACAGGAGCAATTGATTGCTCGTTTACACAAAATTGATCAATTGAGCAGGCAAGCCCAACATGAGTTAAAGCAAATCGCTGAACAGGTTCGTGTTCAACATGAGCAGGTGGGAGTTATTGAACGGGTGCGTGATATGGACGCTTCTGTGTTTGAGATGCCTCATTTGAAAGAGCGGCTTGTTGATATTGAACGACAGAGGATTGAGCTGACCAAACAGGATACTGATTTTGCTCAGTTGCAAAGCGAGTCCGATGCCGCTCGGTTGGAGTTGGGGCGTATCCAAAAAGTTCTATCTGGCTTAGAGAGTTGGCTTGAGAACTGCAATGAAGAGGTTGAAAGAAAAACACAGGCATTGCATAAGTGCGAAAGTGAAGTGCAGGAATTTTTTAGAGAGTGGTTGCTCAATCCATTGAGTCAGATGGAAGATCGTGAGAGTCAGTTTGAATCGAATCGATCAGAAGAGAACCCTCAATCGGTTCTTTTATCATCAGAGCCTATCGATCAAAAGGCTGTTGAGGAGAAGGCTGAGAGTTATTGGATGAAGGATTTGACTGGGCGGCTCGATGAATCGGGGTTAACTCTGTCCCAGTGGGCTCGGCAGATCAAAGGCACGATCAAGCAGATTGAAAAGCGTTTGCAAAATTCCAAAGTGCAGGTGCAACTTGAAAACTATCGGCATCGATTTGAAGATCCCAATTTGAATTATCATTTTGCCAGCGAAAGGGAATTGCCAGAATTGTTGACTCAGTGGCAAGAGATGGCTGACGAAATCGAAAATACAGGATTGCCGGCAGTTAAAGAAAAATGGGAGCAATTTTATAATTCAACCCTTTTAGACTCAGTTAAGTCGGCGATCAATGAGATTCGCTTTCAGCAAAAACAAATTCAAAGCAATATTTTGTCAATTAATCGTGTGTTGAAATTGACTGATTTTGAAAAGCTTTCTGACGAGAGTCGCTATTTGCAGATTTCAACTCATGCTTCGATGGATGATCGTATTCGAGAGTTTACGAGAGATTTAAAACGGGTTGAGCAAGTGATTAGTCGTGAGCTTCGAGTGTTGGAACCAGATCAGGCTTCACAGCAAGTGGTTAAGGTGTTGGAGGGATTTGTTAACACATTAACGAAAGACTCCGGCTATCGTGATCATGTGATTGATGGGCGTAATCATTTTCGGTTTTCGATTTTGAGCTATCGACGTGGAAAATCATCGAGTGATGACGTTGTGGTGGAGCAGTTTTCGGGAGCTCGAAAGGATGCAAAGAGTTCAGCGCAAACCACGCAATTGGCGTATTCTCTTTTAGCCTCATCTTTGGCCTATCGTTTTAACTTTTATGATCCTGTTTTAGGTAAGGACTCTCTACGATTGATTATTCTTGATGAGTTTGGTGGAAAGTTTGATAATGAAAAACCCAAAGATATTCTTTCACTTTTTGACGATATGGGATTTCAATCAATTTTAGTGAGTCCCATGGCAAAGGCTGATCTTTTGGCTCAATACATTGGCCAATTGGTTTTAGTTCATAAGGGTTCAGCTAAGGAATCCAAAGTGATGTCTTATCCGGTGAACTCCTATGAAGAATACCAAAAACTGTTAGAGCATCGACAGCATGAACAAACGGCTGTGGGAGCACAGATGTGACGTCATCACTTCTTCCTCTAGAGAGGTGGCTGGATCAGGCGCAGCGACAGTATTTATTGAGCATGGGGCAGCAGACGACTTTTCGTTTTACAATTCGTTATGATCAATCCTTGAGAGAGCAAGTTTTACAATTGGAAAGTTTTCTGATGGAGAGTCGCTTTTTACGAGTGGTTGATTACCGACAGGTGCGCGAAGGATACACTAAAGTGGCGCGCGCAAGTCAGGTGGAGTTTGATTTAACAACTCTTATTGAGTTTCGTCCTGAGAGTGAGCGAATTCTTGAGGATATTCTTCGTGCTAAGGAGGTGTTGGGAAACTTTGATTGGAGTGATTTTTTAGACCTTCACTATGCTGAGTGTCTAGCCAAATCAAGTGTGTTGGCCGATGGCATTCGAGTTTTGGATTATTTGCAGCAGCACCGTGAGACTGTGTGTGGAAAGTATGTCAGGCAGGTGGGGCATGGGCGTTCGACTAAGTTGTTAGGTAAAGAGTCCTTGTTATTAAAGCTGTGGAAGAGAGGGATTAAACAGGGAGTTTTTACTGAAGTGTCCGGTTATTCATCTTTTGGATGGAAAGAGTTTTTTGCTCATTTTGATTTAAGGACGAAGCCTTTAGGGTTTGCATTCTGGATTTTTTCAGGTCGATATTTTGAATCGGAGTTAAAAGAGTTTTTAGGATTGATTCATCATGAAACGATTGGAGCTTGGGATTTTTCTTCAGTGGAGTTTGCTTTGGTTGTAGAGAATGAAGAAACATTCTATGCTATGCAAGAATTGGGTCTTAAGACCTTATTGATTTGGGGTGAGGGGAAAAAGGTGGGAGCCTTTGATTTTTTACCCACGTTGACTTGTCCGGTGTTTTATTGGGGGGATATTGATGTCGAAGGTTATCACGCCTATGAAAGTTTTTGTCGAGCTCAACCCAATCCGGTAATTTCTGTTGGAATGGACTTTGCTACAATGAGAGCGTTTTCCGATCGGATGCAGTGTCATTCTCACCCTTCGATGCAAAAGTCCGTTCATAGTCTTATGGGGGAATCTGAAGTGATGCACTTATCGGAAAAGGAGTTTGTGGCTCAGAATCAATTGCAGATTGAGCAGGAACAAATTCCTCTCGATTGGGTGGTAAAGTTAATTAAGCAATCCCCTCAATATAAGATGAAAATCAATTCGACGGCTTAAGTTTAATTTGACAGCGATTGACTTCCACGGCTTTCAAAAACTGACGATCTTGTGCGTACAAAATGGAGGCGTCTCCAAAATAGTCTTCTGCTATTGTTTCGGTTTCGACACATTCGGTGTATTCTGAAGAGGGGACAAAGGGAGAAAAAGACTTTTTCCATTGCACTGGATTAACGGCCGTTTCATGCAGGCGCTCAATAGAAGATCCAGCAAAGGGATGATCAAGATCAACAAGAAAATGAGGAGTTAACCCATAGAGATGATGAGATTCTCCTTCTGCATTACTCATGATTTTAACAGTGATAAATTTTTCAATATTATCAATTTTTACTCCTGATGGAGATATATAATTTACAGGGACAAGTCCTGTTGCTTTTCCTGCGGTGACTTCTCCAACAATTAAAGATGAATTTTGAGAAGCCAAAAAAATAGCTAAAATTTCAGATGCACTTGCGCTTGTAGCATTCACTAAAATTGTTACAGGCCTATTTGTTAATTTCTCAGAAGTTTCTGGTGTTTGATAATACTCTCGCATAGAAACAGATTTGTTTATAGGATGAAATATTGCAAAAGGTTTGTTTGGGCCTGTAAAAAAACCACCAATAAGAGCGGCATTTTGAATAATCCCACCAGGATTACCTCGTAAATCTAGAATATAAGAATCGATCTCAGAATCTTTTTCAAATTCCAGTAGAGCTTCTCGAACAAGAGAAACTGAAGCGTCTTGATAAAAATTATGAATTCGAATATATCCAAACGATTGATCTGAAATTTTCATCTTTTCAGAAACCACTGTTTTTATCTGCACTTTTTTTCTTACAACATTTATATCATCAATAATCATTCCTTTGCGTAAAACAGATAAACGCACTGTTGTCCCTTCTTCTCCTCTTAATCGATTAAACACTAACTCTGAAACGCGATCACTTTTTGTTAAAGTGTGTTCATCAATTTGAGTGATAACATCATTTTTGAGTAAACCACAGTCTTCTGCGCCAGAACCAGCCAAAACAGACCATAAATAAATGAGTCCAGTTTCTTGGTCTTGTTTAATTTCCACTCCAATTCCGATGAATTCATCATTAATTTCTGAGTCTCTTTGATCTTTCATTTTTTTCTTTAGAGACAAAGAGGAATGATCATGATGTTGAGAGACTAAAACTCGATCAATGGCGAATCTTCCCCAATTAAAGTTTGAAGACTTGTTTTCAAAAATTTCATCTAATAGAACAACCAATTCAGGTAAATTGAATTTTAAAGTTAATTGTTGACGAGCTTGATTTCCAAGTTTGGTTCCAAAATGATAATTTGCAGCTTCAGAAAACTTCCCATCCATCAGACCATTGATTGTTGCTTCTCGAATGTTGTTAGATAGACGATTAAAACTATCTTGAGCTTTTTTAGAAATTGTAATGTGAGTAATATAGCCCCAAACATTTAGTTCATCTCCTTTTAAAAAATTATTATATTCATCACTATTAGTTACATAACGAGAAATAATCATTTGATTTTTAGAAAATAAAATTTTATTTATTGCTTTTGCACATTCAATCATTGCATCAGCATTTTCAATACAATTTTCTTTGGGTAAAGAAATTCCGAGTGAAGAGGCCGCTTGTTCAAAAGGGAAATGTTGAGATAAATTCAATAACCGTTCGGCATTCCATTGATCAGAAAAAGCATTTCGAATCAAAGGCATCCATTCATTTGTAATTAGCCAAGAGAGTTGGTCATATTGAGCAACTCGAAGTGTGGGAGAGCTTGTGTTGATTTTGTTCACAAATTCTGTTTTTAACTTCCCTAAAAAATATCCATCTTTACTTGCTTCAATTTTATGCACTTGAGCATGAAATTTATCATTTAGCTCTTCACTAGGAAACAAGGATAATCCTTGTTTGACAAGTAAAGAATTTATAGCAAAAATACAGGATCTTAGATTTTCTGATCTTCGATAACAGTAATCACTTTCTAAATATTCTTTTTTAAAAAAATCAAAATCTATTCCATGATCTTCAAATTCATCTGCAAAAATCTTTGGTTGTTGAAAACATAGAGCGGACTTCGTCCGCAGCCTACAGATTTCAGTCTTCAGTTCTCAG
>CAYMLA010000035.1:0-1469 GCA_964390785.1 uncultured Bdellovibrionales bacterium
AGAGTCATAGTGACTGGTATTGTTCGAGGAGATGAGTTTGACGATGAAGGAGTGCGAGCTTCCAAGTTGCTTGATGCTCAGTTTGATATTGTAAGTATCCGACGGGGGAGTGCTCAGTTATGAAAGCCTTGTTATTGTGTCAAGTTTTAGTTTTGATTGTTGCTATGGCTTTGTCTGCAAGAGCAATTCGTCTTAAGGATATGGCTAATATTAGAGGTGTTCGATCTAATCAGTTGATTGGATATGGTTTGGTTGTAGGATTAAGTGGAACGGGTGATAGTAAGTTAGAGTTTACAAATAAAAGTGTGAAGAGAATGTTAGATAAGTTAGGAATTAAAGTTAATGGTGAAGATGTTGCTAGTAAGAATGTTGCTGCAGTTCTTGTGACTGCGACATTGCCCGCTTTTGCTCGCGCGGGAAACACAATTGATTTATTGGTGAATTCGATAGGGGATGCCTCAAGCCTTAGGGGGGGGACTTTGATTCAAACTCCGCTTCGTGCAGCAGATCAACAGATTTATGTTGTGGCTCAAGGTCCAGTTACTGTAGGAAAGGCAGGGCAGTCGCACTCTACTGTTGGTTATGTGTCCAATGGAGGGATAATTGAGCGAGATTTCACGGAAAATTTCACTAATCGAAAGATGTATCGTATCACGCTACAGAACCCAGACTTTACAACGGCAGCACGTGTGTCCAAGACTTTGAACAAGGATTTAGGTGGGAAATATGCAACGGCCAAAGATGCTGCTACAATAGATATTGTGACCCCGGTTTCATTTGAAGGAAGAGGGGTTGAACTTTTGGCAACGATTGAATCAGTTGAGATCACTCCGGATGCACGAGCAAGAGTGATTGTCAATGAGAAAACAGGAACAGTTATCATTGGCGAGAAAGTGAAAGTTTCAAAAGTTGCCATAAGCCATGGAGATCTTACGTTGAGAGTAGGAAAGGACGGAGAAGAGAAGAAAGGGAAAAAGAATCAGGATCGTGTGGCGTTGCTAAGTGAATCGGTTAGCGTTGGAGATTTGGTTAAATCTCTTAATATGTTGGGAGTAACACCGCAGGATTTGATTGTTATTTTACAAAATATTAAGGCCGCAGGTGCATGGAGAATTGGAAGTTTTATAAATTGTTTTTGAATTTCATCACATGGATGTGATGAATCGCCGGGGAGGGTGAGTAAGAGGTTATCAACCAGGATGGTTTCAAGAGTAAAAAAGTTTCTCGCAGGAAACGGTAGCAATGGTCAGCCTAAGCCAAGGATTGGCATTAGACCTGAGCACAAAGAGTGAAAGTGTAGGATGCACGAAACTTCAAGCTCTACTCCCCCATTTTTTTTATAGTGAATTATAATGTATCGTCTAAATAAGTTATCAATTATCAGTTAAGCTTCAAGTGCAAGCATCATTGTGTCGTGATTTTTTAAGGGCTATCCATGAAAAATTTATCCAGTCTTCCGGCTATTCCCT
>CAYMLA010000035.1:1479-12058 GCA_964390785.1 uncultured Bdellovibrionales bacterium
CTCAATCAAAATCAGAATTGCTTACAAAAAAAATTAGAGAGGCAGCAACTTTATATGAAAAACAGTTTCTAAGAGAAATGGTTAAAGCAATGAGAAATACGGTTGGCGATGGGGGATTGCTAAAAAAAAATATGGCAGAAAATATTTTTCAAGAAAAACTAGACCATAATTATGTGGAGTCATGGGGTGATCGTGGAGGGATAGGTTTGGGAGATCTTATATATGATCAAATTGTAGAGCGTTATGGACAACAGATGGGAGTTAAATTAAATTCTTTATCAAAGCCAAATGGACCAGTGCCAATTGATCATTCTCAGTGGCAAGTTCGTTCTGTTCATCATCAAAAAGATAATAATTCGCTAAATTTTGTTTTTGACCGGCTTGAAACGGTTTCTGTTGGGGATAGTTTAAATTTAAATAATCCATGGAAAGGAAGGTTATTATCATCTTATGCATTTGATGAAAAGCAGGTGATCGAATTAGGACATGAAAATGGACTAAGGTCAAAAGTTTTATTTGATGGAAAAATTCATCCCGACTTATTGCTTAATCAAGAATTGCCTGAGGGATCTTCCATCGGGACTTTAAATGGCTGTAGTGACAAGTGTTTTTGGAATTTATCTTTTTTGTAAGAAAAAGTTGAATTTTTTTTTATCTTATCTTAAAGGAAGTTTTAATTACTTGTATCAATATGATACAATAAAGGAAGCGATAAAAGCCTTTTGGAGGATTTATGAAAGTATCAGGTGGAATTAATACAAATGGAAATCTTGGTGGAATTGGAAAATTAAATTCTGATCCATTAAAAGATTTGAAGTCAAATAAAACAAATCAAGATTCTTTGTCTTCTGGAGAAATTTCAAATTCAGCGAAGGTTGATGTTTCACAACGTGCTAAAGACATGCAGCGTATTAAAGATATTGCAATGAATGCTGAGGACATTGATATGGAAAAAGTCAATCGTTTACAAAAATTGATTGACGAAGGAGATTATAAGATTGATGCAGCTGGTGTTGCTGATCGAATGCTTGATGAACATTTAATGATGAATGATTGAGATTGATTGTATGAATCAAATGATTTTGAAACCTTTATTTGAAGTTCTAACAAAACAGATGAAAGTTTATCAATTGATGCTTGATTGTGTTGAGGTTGAGCGTATTGGGCTTATTGAATCAGATATGGAAAAAGTTTCATCTTGTCTGACTTTAAAAGAAAAGTTGATTAGGGAGTCGTCAGAGATTGAAGAGAAAAGATTACTTATAATAGATCAAATTGGAAAAGAAGTGGGGCAGAGTTTTGAAACCATGTTTGATTTGGCTAATAATGTGGATGAAGAGAGTCGACAATTTTTACTTCAATCACGAACTGTTCTTAATGAATTGATTTTATCAATAAAGGAAAAAAATCTCGAAAATGAAAAATTAGCTCAAGTGGCTTTAAAAAGTATTAATGGTGCAATTCAGTCTATTCAAGAGGGGTTTCAGGAGAAGGAGGCTGTTTACAAACCCAAAGGAACAAAAAATAATTCCAATAGAACGCAAGGTCGGATCGTTAGTCGACAGGCGTAATAATTTTTTATAGCGAAGGATTCGCTTAAACGAGGACAGGATGTCAAAGATTTCAGCAATGTTAGATGTTGGTAAACGTTCGTTGATGAATAATCAAAATGGTTTACAAACAGTCGGTCATAATATTGCTAATAAAAATACCGATGGTTATTCACGCCAAAGAGTTGAATTTCAAACCGGTCCTCCTATAGGAGTTGGAAAACTTAGATTTGGGACTGGCGCAAAAACATCAGCGGTAGCTCGAGTTAATAATCCTTACTTAGAAAAACAACTTGAAAAAGAAGAAGCACAGCTTGGATATATTGAAGGGAGAGCTGATGCTCTATCTCGAATTGAACAAGTTTATAATGAACAAATTAATCAAGGTTTTAATAAACATATTTCAGAGTACTTTAATTCTTTTCGAGAGTTGTCTAATAATCCAGAAAGTTTAGCTGTTAGATCCTTAGTAAAAGAATCTGCAAACTTTTTAAGTCAAGATTTCAATCGAATTGATCGACAATTGAGAAGCGTTCAAGGCGATATTGATCAACAAATTGTAACATTAGTTGAAGAAATCAATCAGATTAATTCGGAAATTGCACAGCTCAATGAAAAAATTCAACAAGTAGAAGTCGCTGGAGGACGAGGCAATGATGAAAGAGATCGAAGAGATCACTTGTTGAAAAATTTAGGTGAAAGACTCAATATTCGTTATGCAGAGGGAAAAGGGGGTAAAATTACAGTCACCTCTGGTAATGTGGTTCTTGTTTCAGGGTATAGTGCAAGAACATTGTCAACATCAAGACTGCCTGAACAAAATGGAAAAGCAGGTATTTTTTATCATAATACAAAAGAGTCAACTCCGGTTAATATCACGGGGCAAATTAACGGTGGGAAGTTGGGTGGAATTTTAGATGTTCGTGATAAAGTGGCAGTAGAATTTATTGATTCAATGAATAAAATGGCTTATCAATTGGCAACAGAAACAAATCGAGTTCATCAAATGGGTTTTGATAAATATGGAAACAAAGGAGTTCAATTTTTTGAATTACCTCAAGATGTCTCTCAAGCCGCTTCAAAAATTAAAGTGAGTCGATCCATAATGAACGATGTCGGAGTCATTGTTGCAGCAGATAGAGAAAATGCTCCTGCTAATAATACAATTGCAAGAATCATTTCAAATATTCAGTACAAAGATATAATGGATGGGGGAAAATCAAATATAGATGATTTTTATAATGGAGTTGTTGCTAAATCAGGTATTTTGTCTCAGAGATCAAGAGCTTCTTTTGACTCACAAACAGGAATTGTTAATCAGTTGACTCAATTGAGAGAAAGCGTGAGTGGAGTTAATGTGGATGAAGAAATGACTAAAATGTTGGAGTATCAAAAGGGTTTTGATGCATCAGCTCGATTGATTAGAACAGCCGATGAAATGCTTGAAACGGTTTTGACAATTAAGAGGTAATAACACGTGAGAGTTGCAGATAAAATTATTCATAACCAAATCAAGTCTGGTTTGAACAAAAATAGATTGGATATGGTTGATTTGCAAAATAAAGCAGCAACTCAAAAAAGAATTGATCGTCCTTCCGTTGACCCATTGGGGGCTGCTAAAGTTTTATCTGCCCGAACAGAAGAGCAAGGGGCTGTTCAGTTTTTAAAGAATTTGCATCAAGCAAAGTCATTTTTAAATTATTCCGAGGAGTCTTTGTCTCAACTGAGTAATGCTCTTGTTCGAGCAAAAGAACTTGTTTTAAGTCAGGCCAATGATGCAAGTTCGAATTCTCATACAAGACAAACAACGGCAGCAGAAATTGAGCAGATTTTTTGGCAAGCGGTTCAAATTGGAAATAGAAAACTTGGAGATCGGTTTATTTTTGGTGGAGAAAAAACAATTAAAGCTCCTTTTGATGTAAATGGTTATTACAAAGGGGACGAAGGTGAAATCTTTATTCAAGTTGATAAGGATTCTTATGTGGCCATGAATATTGATGGTAAAAAAGTATTTCATGGTAAAAATTTGACCAGTGATGGCATTGCAAAAGAAACAAGAGACATTTCCAAAACCCTTGAAGACTTAATTGCAAGTCGACAGCAAGATGAGATTCAAAAACAAGAACTTGAGCAACAGAAATTACGAGAAATGAATGAAAATAATTTTGATCCAGACAGTCGAGAGCTGGCTTCTGTTAAAACTTCGGAAAGCTTATTTACTTCAGGGGTAAATATCTTTGATGTTTTGAAAGATTTACAAATTTCTCTTAAAACAAATGATAAATTTAGCATTCAAAATTGCATTTCAAAACTAGACGAGGCTATAGCCCAGGTGGTTCTAGCTCGGTCTCAATTAGGGTCTAGGGTGATGGCCCTGGATAACACTTTGCAGGGTCTAGAAAAATTGAAAATAGACAGCAAAATTACAGCATCACAATTAGAAGATGCAGACACTTTCAATCTTGTGAGTGATTTAAACAAGGCAGAAACAACTCTTAAAACGAGTCTTGCAACTTCAGGTCGGATGGTCCAACCAAGTCTGCTTGACTTTCTTCGTTAAAAATATTAGCTAAGGTAAGTTCAAAAAAAAGCCGTAAGGTATTTTGACGTCGTTTTTGTCTTTTTTTGGAGGCAAATTGCGCTTTGAAAAGGATGTTGAAGGAGCTTCATAATGTTAGTTTTGACAAGAAAGTTAGGCGAAAGCATTGCAATCGATGATCATATTAAAATTCGTGTTGTGCAAATTAAAGGTAAACAAGTCCGTTTAGGAATTGAAGCACCAAAAGACACAAAGATTCATCGAGAAGAAGTTTATTTGGCCATACAAGATCAAAATAAAATGTCAGCAGATGCAAACTCTGAAAAAACCAAGGCCGTTGCTAAATTACTTAAATCGTAAATTGTCCTAGCCACAAGCAAATTGATTTGATCATAGAAATTGAGAGTTGATAGCCAAAAAACGGGAAAGAGAGATAGTCTTTAGTTCTGAATTGTAACAGCGCGTAATAATTAATTTTTTTTAACCAATTCAATAAAATAGGTATTTTTTATTACTTTCACTTGCAGTCTGTTAAGTTTAACGGCATTCTAAAAAGAGGAGGGGGGTCATGTATATACAGACTTCACGTTTTGGGGCGGTTAATCTTAATCAAGAAGATGTGTTAAATTTTAAAGAAGGTATTTTAGGTTTTAGCGATCTTCATGAATTTGTTCTTCTTGATGATCCAACAGATGAAATCTTTGCATGGTTACAAAGTTGTGAGCAACCAGGGATCGCATTTCCTGTTCTTGAACCAGAACTCTTTATGGAAGGGATTTATCAACCTCGATTAGGAAATAGTGATTTAATTGCTTTGCGTGCAAAATCAATTAAAAACTTACGATTTTTTTGTATTATTACGATTCCTGATGATCCCAAGCAAATGACGGCAAATATTAAAGCGCCTGTTGCTATTAATGTTAAAGACAGAATAGCTCGTCAGTGTGTTTTACAAGATAATCATTTAGCCATTCGTGAGCCGATATTTTCAAAGCTTCAACAACGAGCCATCCAATTGCCTCCACTTAAACTTAAGAGCCAAGCCCATACATGGGGAGTTGCTGTAAGGTTGCCAGAACAACATCTTTAACACCTTAATAAAAATTAAGACCATTTTTTTGACCAAAGGAAAGTTTTTAAAAACTTAAAGGGGCATGGTTATAGGCTTATGTCTTAAATTTTGATGATCCTCTTAAGTTTCAATTCAAGACGTCCGAGTTAGTAATTGCCAGGAAGGCCAGATTTGGGACATGCATGATGGAATTGCTTTGTCCATACACTAAGGAAGGTGATTCGACCCTAGCAAAAGGAGTTGCCATGATTTTTGCTATGTTGGGCCGGATCATGTTATCTCTAGGATTCATGATTACCGTGGCCTTGTATTCTTATCAAACCTTTGCCAAAGAAATTACTGTCTTTGATGTCAGAAAAAACATTCCCATGACTAATGAAGATCCAATCTATAAAGATTTTTATATTAGTGGTGGGTTGGAGGATGGCATTAAGGTTGGCATGACTGTTGATGTTGTTCGGCGAATTAATATTATAGATGCATTTCAAAAACAGACCGATCGAACTCTAGATGTTAAAATTGGTGAGTTAAAAATTATTCATGTTCAAAAAAATATAAGTGTTGGTCGATTGCATCGATTAGAAACCACAGAGCAAGGACCAATCGTTGAATACGATACAATAATGAGTGGAGATGTTTTAGACATAGAAACTTTAACTTTTGAAAAAGGAAAAGTTCAAGTTGATCCAGAAGGTTCAAAATCGAATTCGTTTTCTGGAGAAATGGTTGAAAATTTTTATTTGAAATTGTGTTTTGGTTTGAATTCATGAGTATTAAATATTATTTTAAATGCATTTTAAAGAATTTGCCCTCTGAGGATGAAGAAGATTTATTAAATTTTGCACTTCAGTATAATAGTTCGGGCACTGAAGAAAATATTTCTTTTGAGCAAGAGGATTCAAGAGGGAGAGTGAATGTTCAGGATCATCCGTTTAAATTAGTGACTGTTTATTTTGATGAAATTCCTTCATCTGAATTCATTGAGATTATTGAGAGAAGATGGCCGAATGTTGATGTTCAAATTGAAAAGTGTGAACAGCAAGATTGGCAGCAGAATTGGAAAATGAATTTAAAGCCTTTTTGCTTGGTGCATCCCTTTTGGGTTGTTCCATCATGGATGAAATTGGATTGTTCTGAGGAACAAATTCCGATTTACATTGATCCAGGAATGGCCTTTGGAACGGGAACTCATGAAACAACACAAATTGCAGCTCAACTTCTTTTTGATTTGCTCAATAAGCATCCCGAAATTCATGATTTGACCCTATTTGATGTGGGAACAGGAACGGGAATTTTAGCCATTTTAGCAGATAAACTGAATGTTAAACTTGTTCATGCTAATGAGATTGATTTTGATGCAAAAATGGTCGCAAAAGAAAACATTGAATTAAATAAAACAAGAGGCGTAAAAATTATTGATGAAAGGGTTGATCAAATTCAGCAACCTTATGATATTGTTGTTGCTAACATAATTGATGGAATTTTATTGGATTTAAAAAAGGATTTGATTCGTCTCTCTCTAAAATCACTGATTTTAACTGGAATTATTATTGAACGCGAAAATGAATTTGTTAAAAAATTTGAAAAAAATTTTTCATACAAAATGAAAAAACGCATTCAAAAAGGAGATTGGGTCGGTTATCTCTATCATATTTAGTCGCTGTTGTTTAAAATAAAAAGTGGCTGTTGATAAAATTTCAACAGCCATACTTGATGTTTAATTTCTATTCACAACAAGACATTCGATTTCATCGATAGATCCAATGTTTTCTGAAGGACAGATTGGAATTGGTTTTGTATATTTGTCATATGAATCATCAAAAATTTCTTTCATAAAGTTAATAATTTCATTGCTATCATTTGATTCTGCTACGTTAAGGATATTTCTTAAGGTTCTTGCTTTTCGGAAATTATGAAATGGGTTGAAGACGTTTATTCTAGACATAAGAAATAATAAAAGGGTCGGTTGAGCGAAGGATGTAATGCCTGCCATTGTGTGTCCAACAGCTGTCCAGCCAGCGGCGTTTCCAGCAGAAAAAGGTAAAACTCCTATTGCTATAAATAGTGGATTTTTTATTGCCGCAGCAGCAGTTCCAAGACCATCTGAAATAGCTACGACATAACCAAGGAATGTCCCAGCTACTATAGCTGTAATATAAGCTGCTATTTTTCCTGTTCCCCAACGGTATTCACTGGCTATGACTTCTTCAATGTTGCTTGTTAAATAAGCTTTTTGGGAATCTAGATCACAAACTTCTTCAACAGTTAAATTACCACCATTGACTTCGATGAATTCAATTTTTTGACAAGAAGTAATTAAAATAATTTCTTCATTATATTTTTCAACTTTATATCCTGAACCTATTACAGACCTTATGTTGGTTTCGTGATGATTTTGGTTGCTTGCTATTACAGGAGTTTGATAAAAAATAAGTGAAAAAATTGAAATCAATAAAAGAGCATTTTTCATAAATTTTCTTCCTTTCTGAGTTCAAGGGTTAATTCATTTTTTACAAATTACACGATTTACAATTCAAATTGTGTAAAAAAAACAAAATACATTTGTTTTGGGAAAAAAATACAATTGTTTATGCCGTTTTTTGTCATTATTGGAGATAGAAAAGTCTCTATCAACTCATGAGGAGGCTGAAATCAGCGCAAGGGGCTGAATGAGTGAGGGCCCCAACGCTGATGTAATCAACTCCGAGTTCAGCGACTGATTTGACTCTGTCTATGGTCATATTGCCAGAAGCTTCAATTTTAGCTCGACTGTTAATTAATTCAATGGCATGGGTAATTTGATTATTGGACATATTATCCAGCATAATCCAGTCGGCATTTTCTTTTAGGGCTTCAGAAATATCATTAGAGTTTTTTGTTTCAACCATAATGAGTTTATTTGTTTTTTTTCGAATAGAACGAATGGCTGAAGTTATGTCTCCGGCAATATAAATGTGATTTTCTTTAATTAAGATGGCACTACTGAGATCTCTTCGATGGTTAGTTCCTCCGCCGTCGAGAACGGCTTTTTTTTCTAAGTCTCTATAAAGAGGAATGGTTTTTCTTGTATCAAGAATTTGACATTTTGTGTGCTTGACTTGATTGACATAACATCGAGTGAGCGTTGCAATTCCGGAAAGACGTCCAATAAAATTAAGAGCTGTTCGTTCTGCCTTAATAATTGAAATCAAATTTCCTTTAATCGAGGCAGTGGTTTGTTTCTTTAAAAGAGTTTCTGAGTCCTTGAAAAAAAATTTAATTTCTAAGCTAGGATCGACAGATAACATTGTTTTTGTAAATAAATCAGATCCAGAAAGAATTAAATCTTCTTTTGCAATAAGTTGAGCAAAACCAATCTTAGATTTAATGCTCAATCCTTCAGTTGTAAGGTCTCCTGAAGGGAGGTCTTCATTGAGGGCTAATTGTATTAATCCAGAAAGTTCCATAGAATTTTATGTTTCATCTAAGAGTCTTTTAATTTCTTGTTTAATGATTTTTTCAGCCAAATAAGGAATTGTTTTTTTTATTTCTTCTTCAAGATAATCCCTTGCGTATTCAATAAGGATTTCTTTAATTTCCTGAGTGGAATCTAAAGAAAGCTTATCCTTAGGTTTAAGGTCATTGTTTTTAAAAGTGTATTCATTTGAATTTTTCATATCATCTTCATTTGGGATAAGTTCATCACTGGTTTCAATATCAATGCTTTGTTGTTGCTGGGGAATTTGAATTTTAAAATCGTCAATATTAAATTCATTGGCTATAGGTCGTTGAAAGTTATGTTTTGAGTCATTATTTAACTCATTGGATTGTGTTTTGTGAACGTTTGAGGGTTTTTGGTCTTGTATATCTTGCTCATTCAAAGTGTTTAGATCGTGTGATGAGGTCAATTCCTCAGTGTTTGAATCGGGATAAGATAAAAATTCATCAATAGGATTTTGAAGAGAAGATAACTCTACAATATTATCTGTAATTTGGGATGTTTCAGGGGTAGAAGGGAAAGAGGTGACTTCAGATTTTTCTAAAACAAGGGAACTTTCTAAATCAGAAGGAAAATCAATTTCAGAAAAGTTGGAAATATTATGAGATAAAGAGGCATTGATATTTGAGTCGAATGATTTTGGTATGCTTTTGGTCAATTTTTCCATTGACCACTCTTCATTTGAATCTGGCTTAGGGGATTGAGGTTTATTTTTAAAATTTGAATTTTCTATGGATTGATGAGGAGAAGAAGATTTAAAGGAATCTAAGTTTATTTTTTGAGCAATAAGGTCTATAAGTGTTTTGGAATCAAAAGGCTTTTCAATGCGATCATCTGCATTAGACAGATTCACTTTTGCTTTATCCAATTCTAAAAAGCCACTCCACATTAAAATGACAGGTGTCTTATTAAGATCAGGGTCTGATTTGATCTCCTGACAAACATCATACCCAGATTTTTTGGGTAAAAGAACATCTGCAAAAATAATATGAGGTTGGAATTTCTTTGCAAATTGGACAACATCCAAGCCAATACTAACCGCTTGAACTTGAACATTATATTCAGCAAGAGATAATTCCATTACTTTTTTTATCGTTGTGCTTTCATCAGCCAACAAGACGCGCAAAGCCATGCTTTAAGTAAACGCTGAATCAGGTGTTTAGTCAAGAGTTGAGAAACGATAAAAATAAAAATAGTGTATTTTTTTTGTTCCAGAAAACCTTCGAAACTGTTAGTTTATCAAATAATGATTCTGATTGATCGATATATATCTTTACGGTTTTTAGTTTATTTTGTCATGGGTTTAGTGACATTGGTGACTTTTTTTGTGGTTGTCGATTCTATGACGACATTAGTGAAGTATGAAATTTCATCATCGGTTATTTTTCGTTATTATATCTATCAAATCCCCCAAATTTTGCATCAACTTGTTCCTGTTGCTGGTCTTATGGCAACGGTTTTTACATTAAGTACTATGAATAAATCAAATGAGTTGATTGCTTTGTTTAGCAGTGGAATGAGTTTGGCTCGAATCACTATGCCTATTATGGTTTTGATTGCTACAATTTCAGCATTGTCTTTTTTTATGGCTGATCGTGTTTTGCCGTATTTAGCGAAGAAGAAAAATTATATTTACTATGTTGAAATTGAAAAGAAGCCGCATTTGTATTCTACGGTCAAGACAAATAAAATTTGGTATAGAACAAAAAACTCAATTTTTAATATTAGCGTTTTGGATTCACAAAAGCGGCAAGCACAAGGATTTTCTCTTTATCATTTTGATGATGATTGGAATTTGCTAGAAATGCTCACCGCCAAAAAAGTGGTTTTTTTAGATTCATCTTGGGAATTGAGAAATGGTTCTGTAACGTTATTTACAACGGAGACAAGTTTTCCCCTCACACAAGATTTTGATACAAAAAACATTATTATGGGTGAAG
>CAYMLA010000036.1:0-11698 GCA_964390785.1 uncultured Bdellovibrionales bacterium
CCACCAATTTTTCTTCCTTCACTTGAATTCTTTTTAAAATCATCTCGCTGTTTTATCTCTTCAATTGTCCCAGAAACCCAAGGGCGAAGAACCTGATCCATATCTCCAAGAGGATGATCGCTCATGTAAAAACCCAATACTTCTTTTTCATAAGCCAAATAGGTCTGTCTTGCCCAAGGATCTTCGATATCCAACACTACTTTTTCTAAGTTTTCTTCAACTAAAGAAAATAAACTCGCTTGCCCTATTTCAGCATCTTTTTTATTTTGACTGGCTCGCTCAACAAACTGACCATAACCTTTAAGCAAAGTGGCTCTGTTGTTGCCAAAATCATCCAATGCACCAGCCTTAATCAAACATTCAATGGATTTTTTATTCACTTTTCTTAAATCAACAGAATCAAAAAAATCTTCCAAAGTTGAAAACTTTTTCTCTTTCTTTTTCTGTCTGGATTCTAAAATAGAATCAATTGCCGAACTCCCTAGCCCCTTAATCGCTCCCAAGCCAAAGTAAATCATTTTTGAAACAGCATTAAACAAATACTCTGATTCATTGATATGAGGAGGCTTAATTTCAATATTGTGCTTACGAGCATCTTTAATGTATTTCACTATTTTATCGGTAGAACTCATTTCTGTGCTTAAAAGAGCTGCAAAAAATTCAACCGGATAATACTTTTTAAGCCACGCTGTTTGAGCAGAAACAACACAATAAGCAGCCGCATGTGCCTTGTTAAACCCATAAGCAGCAAACTTATACATCAATTCAAACAACTCTTCTGATTGATAAGGATCAAAGCCGTTCTCTTTTGCACCCTGTAAAAACCGAACCCTCTGCTTTTCCATTTCTTCTGGAATTTTTTTCCCCATTGCTCGACGAAGTAAATCCGCTTCACCAAGCGAATAATTGGCTATTTTTGCAGCAATCAATTGAACTTGCTCTTGATAAATAATAATTCCATAAGTCTCTTTTAAGATTGGTTCAAGCTCCGGAAATAGATAAGTCACCGATTTCTTACCTAGCTTTCGTTCCGTATACTCTGGAATCATACTCATTGGACCTGGACGATAAAGAGCATTAATGGCTGTTATATCAGCAAAACAATTGGGCTGAATCTTTTCTGTTGTATCTGTGATCCCTTCCCCTTCAAACTGAAAAACTCCAGCCAAATCTCCACTGCAAAACAACTCATAAATACCAGCATCAGAAATATCGATCTCATTTGATTGAATAAAAAGACCATGGTTTTTTTTAATTAACTTAAGGGCATTTGAAACATGAGTTAATGTTTTTAATCCTAGAAAATCAAATTTAATTAAACCAATTTTTTCTGCACTTTTAAGATCATATTGAACAATGGTTTCACCATCAGATCCTCGTGATAAAGGAGCATAATGAACAAGCGGCTGATCTCCAATCACCACTCCTGCCGCATGAATCCCTGCATGTCGAACCCGTCCTTCTATTTTTAATGCTAAATCAATCAACGTGCTCACCTGAGGGTCGGCTTCTTTTAACTCTTTTAATCGTGGCTCAATCTCAAGAGCTTTTTTAATCGTGATTTTTAACTCGTTTGGAATAAGTTTAGCGACAACATCCACTTCAGAATAGGTCATTCCTAAAACGCGTCCAACGTCCCGAATGGCTGCTTTAGCCATCATTTTTCCGTAGGTGATAATTTGAGAAACACTTTCAGAACCATAGCGATCAGTGACATAACGAATCACTTCCTCTCGTCCCTCTTGACAAAAATCAATATCAAAATCAGGCATCGAAATTCGTTCTGGATTTAAAAACCGTTCAAAAACAAGCTTATGCTCCAAAGGATCAAGATCGGTGATTCCCAAACAATAAGCCACTAAACTCGCTGCTCCTGACCCTCGACCAGGACCAACAGGAATATCATGACCTTTTGCCCAATTGATAAAATCTTGAACAATCAGAAAATACCCTTCAAAACCCATTTCACTAATAACACCAAGTTCATAATTCAAGCGATCAATGTATTGTTTTTTTTCTTCACTTGAAATTCCATCTTTGTAACGCAAATCTTTTGAAAGTCTGTTTTCAAGACCCACATGAACCTTTTGAAATATAACATCGGTAAGAGACTCATTGTCTTTTTTAGGATAAGACGGAAGGTGATAAATCGCTTTATTGTTTTCATCTTTTAACCGAAAAACCACATCACAACGATCTGCAATCAATTTTGTATTTTCTATGGCTTCAGGAAGGTCTTCAAAAAGAGCCTTCATTTGATCTGGAGACTTTAAATAAAACTGATCTGAACCGAGTTGAAACCGTTTTTCGTCATGAAGCATTTTATTGGTCCCAACACAAACAAGGACTTCTTGAGCAATTTGGTCTTCTTGATTTACATAATGAACATCATTTGCTGCAACAAGAGGAATAGAAAGCAAACGAGAGCATTCCAATAAAAAAGGATTAATTTCATCCCAGTCCTTAACTCCTGTGCGATTAAGCTCCAAATAAAGTCGATCAGGATAAATATCATGAAGCTCTTCCAATTTTTCTTTTGCTGCCTTTTCTCCCCTGTTTAAATACAACCAAGGAATTTCCCCCATGATCCCGCCCGTAAGAGCAATCAGGTTTTGATTATTTTTTTTTAAAACCTCATAATCCACTCGTGGCTTATAATAAAAACCTTCTAAAAATCCACTTGTACTGATTCGACACAAACTCTGATAACCCTCATAATTTTGCGCAAGCAAAACAATTCGACGATTCGGGATAAGTTCATTAATGGATTTCTCATGCCTACTCCCTGGAGCAATATAGGCTTCTAATCCTAAGATGGGTTTAATATTTGCTGCTTGGCAGGCAAAATAAAATTCAATAGCCCCAAACATATTGCCCTTATCGGTTAAGGCAATAGCAGGCATCTCCCACTGTTTGGCCGCTTTTGTTAAATCAGAAGCTCTACAAGTGGCTTCTAACAATGAATATTGTGAATGCACATGAAGATGAACAAAAGACATCTCATTTACTCCCACTCAATTGTGCCAGGTGGCTTACTTGTAATATCAAGAACCACACGATTGATTCCCTTTACTTGATTGGTCATTTGATTGGATAAATGCCTTAAAAAATCACTCGAAAAGGGATACCAATCGGCCGTCATTCCATCTTTAGACGTAACGGAACGAATAACAACTGTTCTTTCATAAGTGCGTGCATCCCCTTGAACCCCAACTGTCTTTGTTGGAAGAAGCACACAAAAAGCTTGCCAAATTTTATCATACAAACCATAAGACTTTAAATTTGAAATCAAAATCTCATCACAATCTCTAAGAATTTCTAGTTTTTCAACTGTAACATCACCTAAAATTCGAACAGCTAAACCTGGGCCAGGAAAGGGATGACGACCAATTAATTTTTTGTCTATTCCCAATTTTTGACCAATAAGACGAACTTCATCCTTAAACAACTCTTTAAAAGGCTCAACCAATTTTAAATTCAATTCTTTAGGCAAACCTCCCACATTGTGATGAGATTTAATTGTCACTGACGAACCCCGAGGAGAAATGCTTTCAATCACATCAGGATAGAGAGTGCCTTGAGCTAACCACTGTGTATTAATACCTTTGATTTTAATTGTCTCAATAAAAACATCAATAAAGACACGACCAATAATTTTTCTTTTTTCTTCTGGATCAGTGACTCCTTTTAAGGCATCTAAAAAAGTCTGACTGGCATCAACACCAAAAACATTAAGGTTGAGATCTTTGTAATTATTTAAAACATCTTGATATTCATTTTTTCGAAGCAAACCATTATCAACAAAAACACAATAAACACGATCTCGACCAAAAACTTGGGTTAAAAGAACGGCGGCAACCGTCGAATCGACCCCTCCACTTAATCCGAGCAAAATTTTATCTTTGTGCCCGACTTGCTCAAGCAGTTTTTGACTGATAACTTCAATGATTTTCTGGGACTTCCAAGTGGGTGCAACATGACCCATATCTCCAGCATATGACTTTAAAAATTCACTGCCATACTCTGTGTGACTCACTTCTGGATGAAATTGAACAGCCCATATTCGATCACTTTCAATCGCTGCCAACACACCTGACTCGGATTGAGCCGTCTGAATAAATCCAGTGGGTAAAGCCTCAACACTATCCCCGTGACTCATCCAAACAGAATGAGTTTGAGGACGATCTTTGGATTGGGTTTTCCAGGTGATTTGATTATGCCCATACTCTCTATTGAGTGAAGGCTTAACCACACCTCCGAGATCGTGAACAATGAGTTGCATCCCATAGCAAACTCCTAAAACAGGAGCAAGATTGGCCAACTCTTTAACGGATCGACGAGGAGAATCGGCATCAAAAACAGAACTTGGCCCTCCGCTTAAAATAATCGCTTTTGGCTTTAATTCTTTAAGCTTTTCAATTTCAATATCATACGGCATAAGAAGAGAATAATAGCCTAAATCTCGAAATCGACGAACAATCAACTGACTGACTTGAGAACCAAAATCCAACACCACAAAAACACTTTGTACTGCACTCAAAACTCCACCCCTACTAACAATAAGCGTTAACCAAAAACCAAATGTCTTTCTTTCAATACCACTTTAATTCAACGAAAACAAAGTGATAATTTTTGGAATGATACAATCTGGGACACTGTTTCAGATCAATTCCAATCAAAGATGAGTTTTAACAAGCAGCCCCAACAAAAAACTTAAGCGGCGTTAAGTCGTATTTTTTTTACTTTATCATTGGCTTTCAATTCATCAATTGATGGATTAATAGGTAATTCTAATTGTTCTGCAATCAATAACCTCACAAGCATTTCATATGACGGAGGCAGTCTTTTTTCTAACTCTTTTCCCCACTTCAAAACTGTATTTCGACTAACACCAAGTTTAATTGCAATTGACTCATTAGACAATCTAACTGCGCTTTTAATAACCCTAAACTCTGCACCTCTGATTGGAATTTTAAATTCAATCAATGCAGATGCAACTAATCTTTCCAACTCTCCTTGTTTAACATTGATAACATCTCCAAACTCCGTTTTCTTTAAAGGAATGTTTGCAATTGTTACGTAGGTCAAACCACTAAAATTTCTAATAGTTGTCGTTTTCATTTTACTCCTCAAAAAACACTGTCACAATTAAAACTTTTTCCCTAAGCGCTACAGAAACCGATAATTTCTCATTCCATGTACTCATTCCCACCAAAAGATAACAATTGCACAAATATATGCATTTTGTCAAATATTGACTATTATATATTTTTGTTTAAAAAAATTTTAACCAGTTTTAAACTGAAATTAAACAAAATTCACTTCCAGCGCTGGAAAACCATAATCCCGTGAGTGCTAAAAAGTCAGTACCAGTTAAAAAGCAAGCAGGAAAACAAGAACAACATAATAAATCAAAAAAAGGGTTTATAAAACTTAAGCGGCTTTTTCAACAAAAAAATACTCTTTGGCCTCAAGATATAGTATTTCAGAAGAAATGCCATTCGTATACACTTCAATTTGATCACATAATTTTTTATCATTGATCTTTCTGGCTGCAATAAATGCTTGTCTTCGAATTGATTCTGAATCTGAACGAATAAAATCTAAAATTCGACCTAACATTTTTTGCATTTGAAAAGAAGTTTGAAATTCAACAAACTTTTCTTGTTTATAATTAGAAGCAATTGTACCAAGAGCATATAATCCTGACGAAACATGAAACTCTTCTTTAGAAGATAAGAGCTTGTTGATTTGTTTAAAAATATCATCATTTAATCCTATGACAGAATTCTTAATTATTGCATTGGCCAAGACACGATTACTCTTATGCAAATAAAATTCTGGAGGAAGGGGGAGTTCTTTTTCAAAATGGGTTAAAACCTCAATAACATTGGCTACAACACGATAATCACGAATATTTAACAACAATTGAAATTCAGCATTTAATTGTTCATCATATTTATCCTGCGAAATAAGAGCCGTTGAAACTAAAACAATTGCTGATAAAAATTTTTGATATTTAGACTGCGGACAAGCTTGAGCTTTAATCCTTAACACTTTTAATAAACGTAAATACTCGTCACAAACAATCTGCTGTGTTTCTACTGAACGAATGTCCTTTAACCAATTTGTAATTTTAATGAATTTTTCAACCTTAATTTCATCAGCCTTTTGACGAAGATATTTAAGAATACGATAACAGTCTCCATCAGAACGATAGTAAGCCAAATAATCCAGAGACACAGAGTCCTCTAAAACATCACCAACTAAAATAAGTTCTTTAACTTTATATAAATGAGCTTGCTCTTTAACCCCTTTAAATGAAAATACACCATACTTTTCCACTTGAACCACTGAATCGACTTCTTGTTTAACATTATCGGTTAACAGAATAAGACTCTCTGACTTATCCTCTTCACTCACGCACTGTAAAATTCGACTCGCTTCAATCATAACCGGTCCTGATAATACATACCGATAGGCTTGCAAAAAGAAATTCATTTTTCCAAACGAAACACTAGCTTTAACTGTAAACTCAAAGTTTTTTTTCTTACGATTGAGTTTATTTGCAAAATTTAAAATTTCCAATGAAGCTGCAACTGCACTCAAAGAGGCTAAGTTGTGTTCATTTTCTTTAAAATAAAAAATAACCTCATCCCCTAAGTATTCTTTTACATACCCTTTATATTTAATAATAATTTTTGTGGCTTCAGTGAACAAATCATCAATTAAATTAAAAAATTGATTTTTATCAAAATGATTTTGAATGTAAGTATAACGATTCACGTCAATAGAAACAACGGCACAATTAAAACTATAAGGAGCCTCATGAATATAATTGAGTTCATTGCTCAATGCAGGCAAAAGATGTCTATCAAAAAGTTTCGACTTTTGAGATAGATCTTTTATTTCATTTTCTTGAGAATTCAAAAAAGAAACAATCGTTTGCGCCTCTTGAGATTTAACCTTTCCAGACTTTTTCTTTCCCTTAAAACTAAAGATCTGCTGTAAGGTCCAATAATCAGAAAAAGTAAAAACAACAGTCAACATAATTCCAAGCAAAAACAACACAATTTGAAACAGAATGACTTGCCACGAATGAGTCAATCGTTCAGATAATGCAGGCCAAAAGTCATGATACTTGCCAAAAACAATAAAAATTGAATCTTTTTTTAAACCAACAAAAGTTGCTGTTTCAGCTTTTAGCAATTTATTGTATTGTAAAGGTTGAAACTCCGTATAGAACGGAAGATCATGAAGGGATCGAGAATCAACAATTTGGTCATTAATTTTCATCTGATAAAAATGAATTGATTTTTGTTCATAAAGTTGAGTCAAACGATTATATATAAACTGATCTCTGGCCTCATGATCATTAACCGTATCCATCAGGTCAGAAATTAAATAATAATTTTCAATCAACATTTTTTCATTTTGTTGCAATACCACATCATAAACGCTGTAAATATACAAAACAGTTGAAACAAAATAGACACTCAAAAAAACAACACAAAGCTTAAGAAAATACCGACCTTTATGAGATAAAAAAAACAATTTAAGCATACACACATTTCGGTTTTTTTAAAAAAATTTGAAAGATTTCCAGCACTAGACCTGTGTCTAATTTTTCAATCGTTCTCAAATTGAAACAGAATCATTAAGCTCCATTAACATACGCCCCATTAAAGCTAAGAATTGAATATTCTTTTCTATATTTTCAAATATTCACATTGTAAAAATCAAATGAGATTTGTTAGAATAAACCCATGAGAAATCTCATTTTTTTTATAGTCCTTATCCACATTCCTTCCTTCTTATTTGCAAAACTAGAATTAAAAAAAACTTCAAATCAAGACCATGTCATTTTCTATTATAAAAACACAAAAACAAATGAAGTCCCTTCGTTTTCACTCATTGATCGAAAAACCTCTGACATCTTCTACTACAACTATTTAAACAAACAAAAAAGCTATCGCCTTTATCGTGAAACAAAGAAAGCTCGCTACAGTTACCATAGACCTATGTCCGACAATCGCTTTGCCGTTGTTACGATGACTGAATATGGAGATAAGCATTGGACTGATTCTCTCTGGGTCCGATCAGGAAAACACAGCTACAAATTATCAAAAAGAAAAACAAGACCAGTGCCGGTATTTTATAGACCCCCAGATTGCGATTCTTCACTTATTAAGGTTCCTCCTCTCATTGATCCCATCTTAGCAAGCTCGCCTAATGTCGATGATTCCTGTAAAACAGAACACACCAAAGGAGCAGCAACACAAATTCTAGCTGCATTTAATGAAATTTTAGAAACAGAAAATCAACCCCCTCCTCATCCTCTAATGACCCTTCCTAAAAATAAAAATTATTTTGGATGCCTTAAAAGACATTTAAATTTATTTGGACCTTATGTTGAATCTGATGGAGTAGGAAATGACTCATTGCTCAGATTTACAACGATTCTTAATAGTTTCACAGATGATAATTCACAATATCAAATTTCATGCGAACCAAAAAATGTTGATGAAATTGAAAATAATAAATATTTAAAGGTTGTTAGCGATAATACTATTGTTATTCTTTACTCTAATGATGGAGCTCAAAATATAAGTACCGAAGATGTATTTCACGAACTTTTACATTTAGCAAGAATTGATACTGGTTACAATTTAACTGAAGATGATCAATTAACTGAAAATGAAAAATCAGAACATTTTATAGCAGCCTTAGAAAATTGCTGTTTCAGAAGTGAAAATATAGAAAATGCGTGCGAGCCATTTACTCGATTAAGCTTTACTAACACCGACATAGCAAGAATGGGTTGGGGTAATCCAGAAATAGATCAAGCAATGGAGATCGCTCTCGATAATTCTTCTGGAAGAAACGAAATTACCGCCGATACCATTAAACCGATAGCTGAAAAGGATTTATCTACTATTCCATCTGGGCCTTCTCAAACAAGAAACATCGCAAGTGTCAGTGGAGCCGAACCTAAACCTGATTATAACGAACTTTCTCGAAGAATCCGTTCTGTTAATCAACCAAATACACGATATCCAGCTTGGCAATCAATGATTGACCGTGCATTAGCGAGCACCCCTGCTGCCAACAAAAAAGTAATGCGTCCAATCGGGAAAATACTTGAAGAAGCCCCAATTCCACCTAGGAATCCAAAACCACTTATTCCACCTAATCGCACTGAAGCTTATAAAATTGATAGACCTGATAATTTTAATACTAGAGCACCTAGAGCACATCGAATTTCAAATTTAAATCCTACCGATAATCGTCATCACACTACTTTTCAAAATGTTGATAACCACAACAACAACGAGCCTACAACAAAAAATGATTCACCTGGTGATGAAGCAATGGCTATTCATTCACCTGTCTCAAAACTAACTCGTACTACTCGTACTGCTACTACTTATAATGCTACTCTAGGAAGACAAAATCCACCTAATCAATCTCCCCCAAACCAAGCTCAAGCAGATACCATTAATCATTTAATTAACATGTTAAAAGATAATAATAACTTTCCCCGAATCGATAAAAATGTCATTCAAGTAGCAAATCAAACAAGAACACAAATCTCGATTGGAGATATACTTTATGGTGACTCTAACAATCCAGTTTGGATAATTGAAATTTCACGCAATGAAAATAATTTAGATGAATGGGACTGCACTTATTATCGACAAAATTTACCAGACAATAGAAGGCCTTGTTATTAGGCAGAAAACGAAATAGTTGATATCAAAGATACTCAATTATTTCAGTTAGCCGATCATATTGGAGCTTGTTTTTATAAAATAAAACATGCCATTTTAAGTAATGGCCAATTAAAGATCAAAAATCGGGGGATCTTGAATTGTTCCAGGATTCGATTGATAAATTGTTTGACCGTTTTGATATGCCCTCACTAAACCATTTGAATCATCCACAAAATAAAGATCACAATCAGAATGTTTTTCTGATTGATTAAAACAAATATTAACTCCTTTATCTTTCATAATTGTTAGCAAATCTAAATTATTATCTTTTAAAAATTTATCATAAAATTGATAGTAAATTGATGCACTTTTTGTATAATAATTCGGTGAGGTTATATCTTTAACCACACCTGGAATAGTATTGGAAACTCGAGAAGTAATACCTAGTAAATAGGGAATACCTTCACTATCCTCCCATAAAAATGAACCTCCTGAATCACCATTTTGACTTTGAGCTGTTGTAAACAATCCGACATCGTCCAAATAAGTTGAATCTCTACTTATCTGAGCTAAATCACTCACCCAATTGTTTCCTGAAAAACCAATATATTCTCTATTTTGATTAAACGCCTTAAAAAGAGGTAAAGAAACCGACGACATCAATTGAATGATGTTATTTTTTCTTATTTCTTCAGGATTGGTTGCATCTAAAGTATAATGCCCATATTTATTCCCTGGAGCATCATCACTCTGATTGGAACAATTATTCACCCTCCAATAACAATAATCTTCATTAGAATTCATTGTATCATTTTTTTGAATGTCACTTGGCAAAACACTTCCACAATGCACTTTTGATAATTCATAATTACTTTCAAAATCATTTCCATTTGAACTCCCATCGCCAAGAGAAATAGAAGGAGTGTAGTTATCTAAAAAATTATCAACCGCTTTTTTATCACTTGGAGATCCACTGTATTCAACAAGAGCTTGATGTTTTGTTGTTACAACCATGCATGGGCCAACCACAACGGCAGTCCCCATAAATTCGGTGCCTTTTTCTGCAATAAAGTTAGGATGATAAAATCTAACCTCTGGAGACTGACTATTACTGTTATTTATATTATTTGATTTAAGATTAATTCTAGGATTTAAAGAGTTTTTAGCGTTTATTCTAACAAATGCCCCAACTGCTTTTGTTCGCATTCTACCTTCTCTCCTTGATTCGCTTTGATAGGTTTGATAAGGTAAATTAAATATTGCAGCTGGAATAACTTGACCACCATAATAAGATGGGCAAGTCGAAGCGCTAGCTATGCGTTCGCTAAGCCGGTCAACCCCTTGTGATGATGGCCTTAAAGATGAAGCTGATGGAGTTCTATTCGCATTTTCTCTTTCAGCTCTTGACAACACATCAGAAACAGAAGCTAACGCCGAAACAGGTAAAACACTTGATGGCTTTCTCATTAAATCAGATTCAACGGATGCAATGGAAAAGTGAAAAAGAAAAATAGTTGTGATCATTAAAAATGTAAATTTCATTGTCCATCTCCTGTTTGTTTTGGTTCTAACAATCAATAGAGCATATACTGTGCCCAAAGCTAGGTTTATAGAATCAATAAAGAATTTATAATGTATCAAAAGGAGTCACTCAAAAAAAAAGAATTTTAATCTTTTTGATACAATTGTAAAAAAAACAATGACGTTTAGGTCAATAAATTGAAAAAAAGAGAGGACAAGAATTGTCCAGACAAATGATCTTATTGAATTTTCAAGTTTTTTTCTATGTTATTAATATTACAGTATTTATTAAGATTTCTTAATATGCATCGTATCCCTTCATTTCATTCCGCCCGCAGCCACTATTCACTAATAACTAAATTGCAATTCACGCGCTGCTATAAAAATATTGGATCAAAAAAAATTTTTTTCTAGTACAGCTCGGCTTAAGTCCTTCGACATTTTTCTGCATTATGCCAAATTTC
>CAYMLA010000037.1:0-7983 GCA_964390785.1 uncultured Bdellovibrionales bacterium
CTATCAAATGACGGAGATTGGGCACAAAAAATCACTCATCCTAAACATCAAATTCCAAAAACATACCTTGTCAAAGTCAGTGGACATTTAAGCCCAGAAAAAGCCGAACGCCTTTTAAAGGGAGTGAGCATTCCTGGTGGAAAAGTTCGCGCTCAAAAACTTCAAATTGCTAAAAATATTCCTGGAAGAAAATCAACTCAATACGATTGGGTTAGACTCGTTATCCATGAAGGCAAATACCACCAAATTAAAAAAATGTTTGAAAAAGTTGGCCTTGATGTCAAACGTCTTCAGCGTGTGGCCATCGGAAAGCTAAAAATTGGTAATCTGCCTAAAGGCCATTACAAACAATTAACAAAAACTGATATCGCTAAAATTTTTTACCAGTAGTTTGTTGAATTCGTTTTTTCATCGTTGCTTCCTCATCGCGATATTATATGGCCTATGGTGCGAAATAGATTTAATGGAGATATACTATTTTTATTCTGTTTCAATAACAATTCCAGGCCCAGAAGGAACTAAAGAAAATTCTTCTATCAAGGCACGGTCTTCAGAGGATATTTTTGATGAACCAACTTGATTAACACTCTTTTTTTGCTGAACATAAAAAGGATCTTGAGACAACTGATTAACAGAACGAATTTGAACGCTTCTCAACGCTTCACTTCGTTTTTTTTTACTATTTCTCTTTTCTTTTTGTTGTTCTTGATAGGCCTTTAAATATGTTCGATGCATTTGATAAAACTCATTTCTTTTTTCCCTAACATAAGACTCAAAATCTTTAGACTTTTGTCTTAATTCAGATTCAAATTCTTTTCGCCGATCTCGTTCATCAGCAAAAAACTCTTTTCGCTTTGAATCTTGTTCTGAATAAAATTCTTTAACCTCATCCCTTGATGACTTATTTGACATAAAACGATTTCGTTCCTCTTTTAAATCTTTTAAAAAAGCTTCCCTTTTTATTCGTTCATTTTTATTAAAATCATTTCGAACCTTTGTCGTTTTCTTTTTGTGAACCTCTCTATTTTTTCTCAATAAGCGTTCAAATTGATCACGAATAACTGAGGGGTGTTTATCAACAGTCCCCATCATATTCAATAACAACGCTAATTCATCATTTTCTTTTTGCGTTTCCTCAGGAATATCCTTACGCAGTTCATCGAGATGACTTCGATCAGCCTTTAAACTGATTTCCCCTTGATCTTTTGATAAGCCCTCAGACAAAGAATCTTCACTTCGCTGAAACACCCCACAACCAATCAAGCTCAACACTATAAGAACCTGAAATAAAAGAGTTATTTTCATTTTTATCACCGCCAAAAACAAATTATCATTTTACAAAACAGCTAAATAGATTACGCTTATATAAAATTTATCGGAAATAATACAAAAAAATTAAATAACAACATTTCTCAATTCATTTTGTGATTAAGACATAAGTCACAATAAATAGTGACTGCTGCAAAATACCCTTAAAGCCAGTAATAAAAATCTCCGATAGACAGTTATGTATTTTAAAAGAGGCCAACAAAATACTCATTTTCATTTTCGTAGTCGAAAAAAAATTCGCCTCATCAATCATGCCTTTCAATATAAATACACTTTTGTTCTTCTTATAACTATTACACTTAGTCTTCTCACATGCGCTACGCCTTTGTATTTTTTTGCAAAAAAAAATTACGATTTATTTTCTAATTTAGCCTATAGTATTTTTCCAGAAATAATTGAACAACTCAATAGAGAGTGGTTTTGGGCACAAACTTTTTTCTTTTTTCTTTTTTTGGGAGTCCTCATTTTTTGTGCCTACGCCGGTTTAAAAATCACATCACAGTTTATTACCCCCATCCATCTTCTCGAAGGACGACTCAAAAAACTCTCTCATGGAATTTGGGATTCCCCAGAAATAAAAGTTCGATCGGGTGATGAATTTCAAGAGCTAATCAATGCATTTAACTATTTTTATAAATCGCTTCAAACCAATGCGGAAGTTGAGCTGTCTATGCTTCTAAAATTAGATATCGACTTCAAAAATCAAGAGGCCGTTTCTGTTTGGAAGCAACTCATTGCCATTAAAGAAAGTCAAATTAATGTTAGAAACCAAGATCTTATCGACGTATACCCCGTTGTAATTCACGATTCACGTCACGCTTCTTAATCGTTTCTCTCTTATCAAATAATTTTTTTCCACGAGCAACTGCTAACTCAACTTTTGCTCGCCCTTTTTTAAAATATAATTTAAGAGGAATACAAGTTAGACCCTTTTCTTGAATAAGCCCCAACAACCAATTGATTTCATTTTTATGCAATAAAAGGCGACGAACTCGTTCTGGCTCATGGTTATTATAACTGCTCGCCTTATAGACACTAATATGCACATTAAAAAGAAACGCCTGCCCCTTTTCAACATCAACATAAGCATCCTTTAACTGACATTGCTTATCTCTTAATGATTTAACTTCACTTCCACGAAGCTCAATGCCGGCTTCAATTTTTTCTAAAATTTCATAATTTCTTCTCGCCTTTTTATTTTCGGCAATGATACTAATTGACATTTATCCTCTCTTAATTTTCCGACAAACATAACGACTCAATCTTTATGAATCCGCTCATAAAGTTCCAAAAATTGTTCCGCACTTAACTCTTGAGCTCGAACATCCTTAGAAAACCCCATAGATTGTAATATCTGACAAAAAGAAGAACTGGCAAGGCTTTTTCCATTAAAAAACTGAGAAAGATTTTTTACCAATAATTTTCTTCTATACAAAAAACTCTGTTTTACAAATTCAACAAAATCCTTTCTATTCTCAATTCCATTTTTTTTTCTTGTAAACTTCAACACTCGACTGGACACATTTGGAGATGGCCAAAACTCATTTGGCCCTACTTCAAACAATGTTTGAATATCCCAAAAACATTGAGCAACAACCGATAAGAAACCATAATCGCCCTGATTCACTTTTGAAACAATCTTTTGAGCCACTTCTTTTTGAAACATCAACACCATTTGTTGAATATGATTCGGCGCAATGCACCGATCAATCACTAATCGCGATGAAATTTGATAAGGCAAATTACTAATCAGTAAGGTTTTTTGAAAATCTTGCCACTGATTCCAATCCAGCTTTAACGCGTCTTTGCAATGAACTTCCTGAGCCTCATTTTTTAACCAATATTGAGCAAACACACGATCAAATTCAATCAAAACCACTCTTGAATGAAGACTAAAAATTTTTGTTGTAAGAGATCCCAATCCTGGACCTATTTCAATCACTTGATCAAACTCATTCCAATTCACAGAATTCAAAATTCGATCAATCACCTTTTGATTAATTAAAAAATTTTGTCCAAGCGATTTTTTAGGATATACACCCAGCTCATTCAATTTCTTTTTCACTTCATTGAACATAAAAATCGCCTTCAAAAGATCGTGGGCTTGGCCCGAGTGATTGATTGGAAGTTTCCCCTTTGTTTAATCTCAAAAGACCCGTCAAACCAATCATTGCTGCATTATCAGTGCAATAACGAAGAGGAGGAATATATAATTCAACCTTATTTTTATCTGCTTTAAGTTTTGCTTGTTCTCTTAGGCTAGAATTTGCAGCGACTCCCCCAGTTAACAAAATTTTTGAAATTCCTAAACGCTTAGAAGCCCTAAACAACTTAACAAGAAGAACATCAACGATTGCTTCTTGAAAACTAGCACAAAGATCTGATTGCTGTGTCTGTATTTGAAAATCACTCATTTTTTCAACTTCTCTCATAACAGCCGTTTTAAGACCTGAAAAACTAAAATTATAATTATCTTCCCTCACTAAAGCTCTTGGGAATTGATAAGCACTTTTATTACCATTTTGAGCAATGCGATCTACATTCGGGCCTCCAGGAAAACCAAGTCGTAAAAATTTGGCTAACTTATCAAACGCTTCTCCGGCTGCATCATCAATTGTTCGACCAAGCAATTCATAACGACCAAATTCATGAACTAAATACAAACTTGTATGTCCTCCACTCACTGCTAATGCTAGATAAGGAAATTCAATAGGCGCGTCCATTTCGTAATCGTTATCTCTTAAAAATGGAGCCAAAATATGACCTTCAAGATGATTAACCCCAATAAAAGGCTTATTTTTAACCATCGAAAGCGTTTTTGCTGTAACAACTCCAACCATAAGAGAACCAACCAATCGGGGACGACTCGTTACAACTATTCCGCTAATATCATCCCAATGCAAATTAGATTGAGATAGGGTCTTATCCACAAGGGGCAACAATGACAATGTATGAGATCGACCAGCGATTTCAGGAACAACCCCTGCAAACGGTTTATGATCTAAATCTTGATTTGCACTCAAACAAACATGAACAAACCTTGTATTATCAACAATAGCGACAGAAGTGTCATCACAACTTGTTTCTATGGCAAGAACTTTTTTAACATCCATAACTCTGCCTCTACTAGGTGGCTGCAAGTTGACTGCAAGTTGGCTGTTTTGCAGCAGCCACTATTTAATACGATTCAATCGATACTTAGCCTTTGAAGCCCAACTCGATTTTGAAAATTTGTCTAAAACTTCCTGATAAAAAGCCTTTGCCTCTGACATCATATTTAGCTCTTGAAAACAAACCCCTATCATATAAGTCGCTTTAGAATAATTTTTTCCACCCGGATTTAAATCTCTATAATTCTGATAACCTAAAATGGCATCTTTCCAATTTTTCTTTTCAAAATCAATCTCTGCTTGGGCAAAATTACCCTTCATTTTTTTCTCCGTCTTCGATGACGGCACTTGCTTGTTTTGCCCCTTCTCTAGCTTTTCAAGAGCTTCAAGCAAAAGAGCTATTGTTTTTTCCTGTTCAAGCAATTTTTTTTCCAATAATAAATACTTTTTTTCATGTTCACTCGAAAGATCTAAAACTTTTTTATCAACTTCATCAACTTTACCTTTAACACGTCTAAATTCGTCATCATACTCTATGAGTTTTCCTGAATACTCCGCTTTTCCTCTCTGAAGAGTCATCAACTGCTTATGCATTTCTCTTTCTTTTTCTTCTTTCTCCAATTCAGCACGTGTTTTTAAACAAGCCGTAAAAACAAACAACACTCCAATCAAAACAATCACCTTTAAAACAAAAAAAAGAGCATTATCAATCCCATTTTTCTTTATTTCCAATTTCATTAAAATCCCTCACCTCTTTGAAAACGAACAACTCTTGTTATGTTTTCTGCCTTTTCTGCATAGCTTCGAGCTTGAATAAAATACTGAAGAGCTTTCTCATAATCTTCCTTATGAAAAGCTTTTTGACCTTTTTGATAACTTTCTTCAGCTTGATGCCAAAGACTTGAAGCATAACGTGCAGACTCAACCAAACGAGCAGCATTCAATGCTGTACGAGCCAAAGTGTATTCTTCTAAAGGAGGATTTGAAATACAAGAACTCAAAAAAAGAAAAAACAAAAGAATAAAAAACACAATTCTATTCTTCATTAAAAACACCCTAATCATCCGAAGGTGACATAATCACGACCAAGTAGATTTACATTACCTTTTATTATAGCAGATTTTTTCCCTGAACATCTAGTGGATGCCACACGAAACCAACGACTAAAAGCATTGCATCTTATTCTTGAAGAATAAACCAAAACTTCTCTGTAAAAAAACAAAGAAGTTACAGTCGAAAACTCTAATAATTGCTATAGTACTTAGTGGCTGCCGCAAAACAGCCAACTTTTTCGTTGGCTTCGCTCAAATCTCACTGCGACGTACTTAATGTACGACTCGTTCGATTTGAACTCGCTCGCCTCAAATTTGACTCTTTTGCAGCAGCCACTTAGGCTGTAGCATTACAAGCCAACTTTTTCGTTGGCTTCGCTCAAATCTCACTATTTTGCAACAGCCACTACTTTATTGTAAAGGAACAAAATTTGCTCTTCTATTTCTAGAATGCGCATCTTCTGTTGAGCCCATATCAAGAAGTTTTTCTTCTCCATAACTTAAAATGCTTAGCCTATTTGAATCCACGCCTAAATCAACAAGATATCCCTTCACAGCCTTTGCTCGTCGATCACCTAAGGCTAAGTTATATTCAATTGAGCCTCTTTCGTCACAATGCCCTTCAATTTGAATGCTTGCCTCTGGATTATTACGAATCCACTCTGCATTCTGTGCCAATAGATCCTTAGCTTGTGAAGTCAAAGTGCTTCTATCATAATCAAAATTCACTGTGTTTAAACCAGGAATATTTCCACTATCACTTCCCATGGGATCAAAAGTCATTGGCGTTGACTCAACTGAATCTTCAGCAAGTGTTCCCGCCGTATCCCCTTCATCATCTTTTTTGCTTCCGCCACAACCTAGTAAAAACGAACCTGTCATTAATGCTACAATTAAAAATCGAACCATTCTCCAACTCCTTGTGATGTTAATCATTTTTATTTTATCTTTTTTAGAAGCTGACATTTAATTGTCAAACTTTTAGTTGATACCTATACCTTATACATGATCCAATGATAACAATGAAACGGATAAAAATTCATCAACTAATTTTCATTATTTCCTTTTTTGTTTACTTTCCATGCACTGCAACCATAAATCCCAATACCAAATGGGAAACCATCAGAACGGAAAACTTTGAAATCATATATGACACTGCGCATTGCGAGCTCGCTCAACTTTACGCACTAGCCTCAGAAAGCGCACTTAAAAAACTAAAACCCTTTTTCCCTGAAATTCCTAAAAATATTGTTTTAGTCTTAGATGATTCTACAGACCAAGCCAATGGTTTGGCCAATCAACTCCCTTTTCCCCAAGTTACAATTTACCCTGCTCTTCCTAGCGGCTTACAGTCAATTGCTCATTATGGATTTTGGCCTGAAGAAATAATGCTTCATGAACTCACCCATATTTTAACATTTCATCCTGTTAAAGGCTTTATTCGTCCCTTTAAATATGTTTTTGGAAACATCATTACTCCTGCCTCTCTTCTTCCTCGTTGGCATTTAGAAGGAATTGCTGTCGAAAACGAAAGTCGTTTGACCCAAAATGGCCGCTTAAGATCACCTTATTATCAATCCTTAATTAGAGGTCTTATTGAAGATGACTCTTTAAAAAACGAAACGATCGCCTCAGCCAATGAGTTTTCAATTTTTTCTTGGCCTGGCTCTATGAGGCCGTACCTTTTAGGCTCTCTTGTTTGGAACAAATTAGTCAAAGAGTACGATACTCCAATTATTAATGAATTAATTGATACTTATAGTGGACGCCTTCCTTATTTCATCGACTCTCCCTTTGAAAAAATCACTGGATTTTCTTATTCAATTTATTTTGAAAATTTTAAAAAAGAACTTTATTCCTTAAAAAGATCAAATCCAAAAAATAAAAAATTTGAAGTTTTCAAAACAAGCCACCACGAAAGCCTTTCACCAAGTATTAGCCCTGACGCAAAAAAAATTGCCTTCATCAACCGTGATGAAAGCAATAGTTTAAAGCTCATTCTTCTTGATAGAACAACCCCTGAACCATTTAGTAAAATCACAACTCAACAAAAAGCCATCTTTGAAAATACCGAATTAACTCAAGGAACAACAGAAACCTATGAGACCATCGATGGAACAGCAATGAATCAAATCAGTTGGTTTCCAGGATCAGAGCATTTTGTTTATGACTCGATTTCTTCACATGACCGCTACTCTATTTACTCGGATTTATTTATTTATAACTTAAAAAACAAATCATCAAAACGAATAACCTTTGGAAAAAGAGCACGAGAGCCTGCCGTTTCTCCAAGTGGAAAAAAAATTGCCTTCATTCAACTCACCCCTATTGGCACACAATTGATTGAAATTGACTCAAATGGAAAAAACATTAAAATTCTGTTTACCCCAAACACTCCACAAACGCGATTATCTCATCCCCAATACTTGAACGAAGATGAAATTGTGTTCTCTCAACGCACAATAAGTGGGTTCGAACACTTCTTAAAATAC
>CAYMLA010000037.1:7993-11697 GCA_964390785.1 uncultured Bdellovibrionales bacterium
CAAGCCACAACACCATTTTTAACCGAATATGCCCCTTGCTCTATGGCAAAGTTAACCCCTTATGGCTTGTTATTTAATTCTCAACTCACTGAAATTCCAAACCTTTATCTTGCAAATTTACAAAATGGAACATCCTCTCCTGTAACAAACGAAACGACCGGTGTGCTTAATGGAGATATCGACCCCATTACAGGCCACCTCTACTACAATCGCTTTACAGGAAATGGGCTTAAGCTTGTTAGTTTATCTCAAGAAAATTGGAAAAAAATCCAGCTCCTTAATCCTTCAGATTTTCATCAAAACAATCTCAATTTCTATCACGACTCTGGGGTAAAAGAAGTTGAACTCAATTCAAAAACCACTAACCTTATTCAAAAACCACAAAGTTATTCATCCACATCCTATCTCATTCCACGCTACTGGTATCCTTACTTGTATCAAGTCAATAATGGTTGGCTTCTTCAAGGTATCACCAAAGGCTCAGATCCTCTTGGAAAACAAAGTTATGACGCCACAATTGGATGGAATACCGATCTTGAAAAACCCTATTTTAACGTTCAATATTTTAATCGACATCTTCCTCAAACAATTGGAGTGAGCTATTTAGACTCTTATCAAGACGTAATCGGAACTTCATACCTTCTTCATGACATCAGTTATTCAGCACAAGCTAGCTTTTTTATTCGCTCCCTTCCAAACAACTATCAAGGAGGTCTGGGGTGGATCCATCGCAATCGTTCATCTAACACAACGTTAATTGAATCAAAAACTCGATCTGGCCCACTCGTTAACTTCAAATACACAAACTTAACAATGGGTGGCAAACAGATATCACCCGAAAATGGGCATTCTTATGCTTTAACCTATTTTAGGTATCCCGAAACAACCAGCGACATTGGCTATGATCAATTCGTATTTTCTGGAATAAAATACATTTCATTTTTCTTACCTCCAAGACATGTTTTAATGGGAAGAATCAAAACTCTTACAACAGGCTCATCAAAAATCAGTCCCTACGATGGAGCTTCAACAAGTGGCGCTCCCTATAAAACCAATCTAGCAACCGAAAGTTTTTTACTTCGTGGATATCCTGACGGACAATTTATTGGTCGAAATCTTACAACCCTTAATTTAGAGTATCGTTTTCCCCTCAGCTATAGCTATTTAGGGATTGGAACATTCCCCTTTTCAGTTCACCGATGGCACGCCGCCCTTTTTTTTGATTCACTTAAAATCGACGGTACGCACTATAATTTTGACGTACAACAACGTCAGTTCAGTGATCCCAACAAATTGTATTCTGGAACAGGAATTGAGTTTAAAGCCAACGCCACAATCGGTTACCATTTGCCTTTAAGTTTATTTTTTGGTTTGTATTACGGGCTTGATCTTTCTGCCGGAGGCGGCTTAGACTTTTTTATTGGAATGCAAATGTAAAACGACAATTTATCAATACCCACTTTCAAACCCTTGACGAATTGTTTAACTAAGAATTAGTATTTATTAAAGGCTACGGCCAAACAACCTGCATTTTTGTTGACCGTTTAATAAAGTTACTCTTATCGAGGAGGAATAATGAAAGATTTGACTTGGATTGAACAAATTGCTCTATCCGAACAAGAATTTGAAGAGAGTGGAAATGTCAATCTTGAACAATCTAGTCTTATTGATAACCTCTTAAAAGAAGAAACCATCGAGCTCCTCAAAGACTTAAAAGTCAGCTTTTCTGCTGCATCTGAAAAATTCAATAATTATAAATCCTCTCCCATTTCACGAGTTAAAATTTATGGCATAAGTCAAACAGAAGCTGATTTTATGCTTTTTAGAAATGGTCTTAAGCTGATTTTTTCATACCACAAAAAGGGAGAAATCAAAATTACACTTAGTCACATGCAAAACAGTTTTCTTACAGGACAATCAAACGCCAACATGAGCGATTCAAATGACATCTTTGAAGAAAGCTTAGTGGCAGTGATTGGACCTTTTAATCAAATACAATGGACTCACAAGGGAAAACAATTCAATATTGACCACATGATTCGCTTTTATCTCAGTCAATTTTTAAAAGAAAGCTCTCAATAATCACTTTTTTTAGAAAATTAGCCTAACAATATGCGAATGAATTTAATTCATAACTGCCAAAAAGGATAAAAAAATAGCTTTCTCTTTATATCTATATAAGGAGCGCCGCCATAAACAACAACACCGAAAGGCGACTTCCATTGATCCACAATTTGTGACAGCAAATTAGTATTTATCTCTGATATGGTAGCCGTTCTTTTCACTTCTATTGGCACCAAACGTTTTCCAATTTTTACAATAAAATCTATTTCTCCCTTTTGAAACTCAAGTGAGTCGTTGGATTTCTTGTATTTAAAAGGTTTGAAATAATATAACTTAGACGAAAGTGGAATTTCTTCTAAAATTTGATTTAACAAACAATGAACATAAGACTCTAGACGAAAACCAATTTCTCCAGTCGAGGGTTCCATGTTGCCCTGATAATACGTTATTATACCAGGATCAATCCATGAATAAGTAGAAAAATATGTGCTTTTTTCAAATTCAAATTCATGCAAATATGGTCTTTTCGATAAAAGATAACCATGATTCAATAAGTGATCGATAACCTTATCAACAACATCTCGTTTAGTGGTTCTTAATCTCTGATGAATTCCCTTGTAAGTAAATTCTTTACTGTTTTGTGTAGCCAGATACCGTCGAATTTCATCATCTATAGCATGAGTTCCCTGAAAAGTTTGTGTAATTCCTCTTTCAGCAACAAGTTTGATTGATCTCAATTTTTCATTCGTCTCAGCAGACAAATAAGATAGCGGTAGGCCTCCGAAAATAAAGTAAGAATCAATAACGGATTCTATTTCAGGTCTTCTTTTTATTTTTTTAAAATCAATCTCATTAATCGATTTAGAATTAAAAATATTATTTTTAAACTCTCCCCTTAAATTATCAATTAATTTATTGTGAACAAGTATCTCTGAAAGAGAAAATGGAAGCAACGTCTTAAAATCCGCACGCCTTTGCAATCGATCCTTTGCTGAAGTATTTAAAAACTCAGGATTGGAACCGGTAACAATGAAAGAAGCTTTCGCTTTGTCAAATACAATTTTCAAGGCGTCAAAAATTTCAGGCACTTTTTGAACCTCATCGACAAAGACAATGGCTTTATCAAATCCCATTGAAGACATCTCTTCCAAAATAAAATTTGTATTTTTGGCAACTTTCGTCCTAAACCGCACATCATCTCCATCAAAACTAAAAACATCAAAACCAAGGCTATCTAGTTTTACCTTAAGTTCATTTAAAAGAGTTGTTTTCCCGCAACCAACTATTCCCGATAATATAATCCCACAAGGATGAGCATTAAGAAACATATCCGTAAGTTGAGAAAAAGCATGTCGAAAAATAAATTCCAAAAAAATTCCTTTGCTAAAAAATTGATGCAACTTCTGCTCTACGACCTCAACTACATTAAATTCTAAGCAAATTTAATTGCTTTGAGCACAAGTAGAACGAAAGCAACTCTTAATAATTTTAAAAGAAAAAACTCAAAATTACAAATAATTTTAGTTAATTTTTTATAGATTTCTAAAGAAAAGTTAATTTTTTTCAATAAAATTATGATTCTGCCTCTTTTTTTTGGGGAATTTATCGACATCATAGGAAAAATAAATAGTGGCTGTTGC
>CAYMLA010000038.1:0-11416 GCA_964390785.1 uncultured Bdellovibrionales bacterium
GCACGGAAGAATCTAATGACAGACTCTCTGTGTAAAAATGTCGAAGGACTTAAGCTGAGCTGTACTAATTATTTTTTATGAATTAGAGTAAAATTCAAATATTGTTGATCAGCAATTTTAACTGAGCGCATTTATTGGAATGGTGGACTGGAGAGTAACAAATGTTAAATATTTTTATAGATGCTGATGGTTGTGCTGTAAAAAATGAGATTTATAAGGTGGCAGGACGTTATCACCTGAAGGTTTTTGTCGTTGCCAATAAACCACTCAACATCCCCTTGGATTCAAGAATAGAGATGCAGGTGGTCTCTGGTGATTTTGACGCAGCAGATGATTGGATTGCTGAAACCATTAAAGAAAATGATATTCTAATTACTTCTGATCTATTGCTGGCCGAACGCTGTATTTGCAAACAAGCTCGAGTTCTTTTGCCAAAAGGCAAAGAGTTGAATGAAGACAATATTGGTAATGCATTAGCTGATCGAGAACTTATGTCTCATTTAAGGAACTTGGGTAGCACGAATACCGGTCCTGCACCCATGACCAAAGCAGATCGATCTCAGTTTTTGGCAAAACTTGATCAAATCATTCAATCTTTATTGAGAAAATAAGAATATCTGTTATTCTACAGCAATGATGGTTCATTTGGGGAAATACAATTCACTTCGGGTACTAAAACAAGAAAGCCACGGTTTTTATCTTGTCGGTGATGAAAAATATCAAGAGATATTCCTTCCTAACAAATATGCTCCAAAAAATTTAATTGTTGATGATGAATTGGAGGTTTTTGTTTATTTAGATTCTGAAGATAGAATTATCGCGACAACTCTTAGACCCTTGGCCACTGTAGGTGAATTTGCAACTCTTGAAGTCACCTCTAATGAGGGGTTTGGAGTTTTTTTAAATTGGGGACTTGAGAAAGATTTATTTGTTCCTTTTAGAGAGCAGCTTTTTGATATGCATAAAGGACAAAGCTATGTTGTGTATTTATATATTGATAGTAGTGGGCGAATCTCTGCCTCTACCAGAATAAATAAATTTATTCAAACCACAGCGCCTGCTTTTTCGGAAGGAGATCAAGTTGAATTATTGTTGTATCAAAAAACAAGTATGGGCTTTAGTGCCATAATCAATGGGACTCACTCTGGCTTAATTTATAATGACACAATCAGAAGTGACTTAAAGCTTGGTTTGAAAACTTCAGGATTTGTAAAAAAGATCAGAGAAGACAATAAAATTGATTTAACCCTCTATCCAGAAGGTCTTGATGGACGTGAGGATTTAGCCGAACAAATTCTTAGAAAGTTAATATCTTCAAAAGGAAGACTCGAACTTAATGCAAAAACATCTGCAAAAGTAATACATGCACAGTTTAATGTAAGCAAAAAAAAATTCAAAATTGCTTTGGGTTATCTCTATAAAAAGAAATTGATTTCCATCGACGATAATGGAATCACCTTAATGAATAAGGATTTTTAATACGATGAAGCCGTTTAATTACTCTATGCCCTTGTATAGGCCCCCTTCAGAAGGAAATAATCTGATTTTACAAGTGACAGAAGGTTGTTGTCATAATCTTTGTACGTTCTGTTCAATGTATAAAAATAAAGTCTTTCGAGTTAAATCATTGGATGAGATTTATAAAGAAATTGATTTTTTTTCAGTTCAATTTCCTCAAGTTGAGCGTGTTTTTTTGGCTGATGGCGATGCATATCACGTTGATTTTTCTATGTTAAAAAATATTTGTCAAAAGCTTAATAAGAGCTTTTTGCGCCTAACTCGAATTTCTGCTTATGCAACACCTGCAAACATTTTGAAGAAATCTGATTCTGAAATTCAAGAGCTTGTTCAGCATAAGTTAAATCTTGTTTATGTTGGAGTAGAAACGGGGTCTGATTTATTGCTTAAAAAAATTCGTAAGGGAGTTTCGCATAAACTTATTCTTAAAGCCTTAAATAAGGCTTATGAAAATGAGTTAAAAACGTCATCTACGATTATTTTAGGCTTGGGTGGAGAGGAGCACAGTGAAGTTCACGCTAGAGAAACGGCAAAACTTTTTTCAAGCGCTCCGACAACTTTTTTATCGTCACTTCAACTTTTTCTTGATGCTGAATCTAGCCCTGAGTTTTATTCTTGCTTTGGAAATCAGTTTAAACACTTGGATGATGTTTCTGCTTTAAAAGAAAGTTATGCATTGATAAAAGATCTGTGTCCTCCTGATAAGATTATTTTTCGATCAAATCATGCTTCAAATGCTCTTGCTCTTTCTGGAAATTTACCTGATGACAGAGAGAAACTTCTTAACGCAATAGAATTGGCGGTAAAAAATCCACACATTTTACGTTCGCCTAATTTGCGTGGTCTTTAGAATCTTAGGCTTTAACTTCATTGCAAAGTGGAGAAGTTTTTGTTTCTCGCTCATGAATAACATGTAAAAGTTTTTCACGTGTTGAACTTTTATTCATTTGTTTTTTTATTTAAAAATTATCATTTCCTATTATTTTTGGCCTCAAACTTGCTAGTTATTATGTTAAGAGTGTTTGGTTTTTATGGAAAAAACTCTAACTAATATGAGATGCAATTGAGGAGAATTTTTGTGAGTGCTTTATTTCGACTTTTATTTTTAATTTACGCGCTTGGTGTTTTAGGAGCCTGTGCTGATTTGAGCGATAATTCTTTAAAAGTCGTCGATGGAAAATCAAATGGTCGAAGTCAAGCTGGGAATGAATTTGATCCAAAAACAAATCAGCAAAATCAAGTTGATAATGAAAGCTTGCTTTCAGTTGGTTTTGATCTTCTAGGCATACATACATATGCAGGGAAAGAAACAACATTAACATTTTTGTTTGAGGCCAATCGATCATTGGAAACAAAAGAAAATTTTGAATTGATTTTTAATGTTAGAAAGTATGGTCATCATCTGAAAAATAAACCTGATCCATGGAGTGAGAAGATTGTTGTTTCAAATGGTGTGTTTCGAGCCGAAGTGTATTGCGCGAGTGAATTCTTTAATGAGGCGAATACAGAGGATTCTGAATTTTTAATGAGCAAAGGGTGTCAAGAGTATATTTTATTTGTGGATGTGTTTACTGGAGAGCCTTCAGAAGAAACGAGAGATTTTCAAGTGATATGGTTATACGGTTATTCAGAATTAGAAAATAAGTATTCAACGGTTCTTGCTACTTTAAATGACAAAGAGAATTGGAAAGGGCAAAAGCCTTATCTTGAAGTTTTATTGGAATGGAGACAAAGGTATAACGATCCGTCCTCAGATAAAACTAAAATGGAAAAAAATAAAGTATCCATTTTTGATTCTTTAAACACAATTCAGTAGAAAGTGGCTGCTTCAAAATAGTCAAATTTGAGCGAAGCCAACGAAAAAGGTGGCTGTTTTGCAACAGCCACTAGGTAGAGTAATGCTTGCTTTGCTGCCGCCATTCGGTCGTCGACATCCTGAAGTTGAGTTTGTGTTACGCAAATTGTGTCACCTGTTAAGAAATAGTCAAATTCAATAGGCAATTTTTCTTCGTTTTTTGTGCAAAATATTGGTCTTCAATTTGCTATTAGAAGAGTTAGGAGGAATTGTTATGAATTGGACAATGTTTTTTTTACAAATTTATGTTGTGGGTGTTGTGTTTTATTTTTACTCTTCACTTTTAGTTTAAAGAGATTCTTTTTTAAGATTTTTTTTGAAATTTGTTAGAAGAGTCTTCTTTTTTTGAAAAGTTTTCTGCAAAATTCGCCCCACATGTCATATAAGCATCTAAAATTATTTAATAATATTTAATTTTAGAAAGTTAAAATGCGTTGTATCCATTTTATCAAAATTTCAATTTTGATAAAAAAGGATTGAAGCTCTTAAAATCTCTCTATAATGTAGTCAAAATTGTAAAATCCTCTCGTTGTTTATTGAATTCGTTTTTTCAAGACATGAGGAAGCTGTGCATAGAGGTTTTTAATTTTGTTTGAGGGGTTGAATAAGTGCTGAAAATTATAGGGATATTCTTTGTTTTCAATGGTGTTTTTCAAGCCTTGGCTTCGTTTGCATATGGAGCTGTAAATGGAGAATTGTCTTTAGAAAATTATCAATATCTTGGAGATTTTGAGCATCATCAATCGAGATCAAAAAATTGGATTCATTTTGGTTTAAGGGGAGACGCTCAAAATCGATATTTTGAGGCTAAGTATGATTTGGATGTTACTGATGTTAGCGATAGTGATGTGCATTCAAATTATTTTTTGCCTGCAGAAGCCTATATTACAACGAATTGGTTGGCAGAAAGCTTGAAAATTAGCTTTGGTCGCAAGGTGCTCACATGGAGCGAACTCGATCAAGATTGGAATTTGGGACTGTGGCAACCACGATGGCGTTGGGATTATTTAAAGCCAAAAGAATTTGGCTTTACAGGTGTGTTTTTTGAAATGAAGTATCCTGCTTTTCATTTTCTTGCCTTTGTTTCTCCAGTGTTTATTCCTGAGCATGGTGCTCCCATTCAAAATGTTAATGGTCAATTGAGATCAGGGACACGATGGTTTGTTTCTCCTCCATCTGAGTTCGAATTTAAGACTCAAACAACTGGAATCACATATGATGTTGATTTTGATGAAGGCAAAATTGTTTCCCAAGAGTCTTTTGGATTTTTAACTCAAGTTGGCGATTTAGATCAAGGCGTCTGGGCTAGAATGGCATATGCCAATAAACCTCTTAATCAATTGGGTTTTGATATTATGAGAAACTCATTTGTTGATGAGACTAATATTTATATTCGTCCAAGAGTTCTTCGTCATGAATTAACTTCGATGGATTTGGGCTATGCTCATCGATACTATCGAGTGACGGTTTCTTATCTTTTTGATAGCGTTAAACGAGATCGAGTGCCCACTCAAAATTCATTCAAAACGGATGATCATTCTGCTCGATTATTTTCTAATCAAGAGGATGTGTTTTATCAGGATTATGATCCTGTTCAAGTCTTTTCTACAAAAATTAAATTTCCATTTTCTCAGTTAATTGATCGTTACTTTGAGTTAAAGTATTTTAGAGCTTTTGGAGGTGAAAGTCGAACTCGTGGGGATGGTCTTTTTGTCAATACAATTCAATTTGATAGTCGATTAGATTTTAATAATGCTATTGGAATTTCATTGAGGGAGCGTTTAGGGCAAATTCGTTATTTTCCAATTTTTGGAGAAATTTCTTCTCTTTATGATTTCGATCAAAAGGGTTCTATTATTTCTGTTTTAACTCATCTTGAAGCGACTTACGCTCTTCAATTTTTGTTTGGATTTGATCTGTTAAGTGTCGAGACAACTGATTTAGATTCACGTTCTAATGGTTTTATTGATCGTTATAAATCCAATGATCGTTTTTTTGTAGGGATGAAATATGTTTTTTAGTTTTTATATTTATATCAAGTCTTTTTCTCAAATTTTTATTAATTTAATTTTAATTTTTTCAATTGGAATTTTTTTATTTTCAGGATGTTCGATAAAAATCAATGAAAAGAGTGATGAAAAGACAGAATTAAAAGTGCAATCAACTCAAATACAATGTTTGTCACAGTCTAGAGATCAGATTAAAGCTTATTTTAATCAAACTCTTTCAGATGATGAAATTAATGGATTTTGGGATTGTCTCAGTGATGCTTTTTTTACTTTTACTCGTTTGGTGAAAGGACGAAAGTTAAAGGGAGCCTATGATGTTGATGAATTAGCTCTTTTTTTAGAAAAGTTTTATTTAAATGGAGTATCAATACCAGATGTTTTAAAAGTTGAAGCAATGAAATTAAAGCGTGTGTTGTTAGGAGGAGATGAGCGATTTGTTACATTGTCTGAAATTGAAAAAATCATTGAAATTTTTGACCAAATTAAGCCAGTTTCAGTTGCTTTTAAACCCTATATAAATATTTTTCTAAAAAAATGGACACCTCATTTATCAAATCAATACTTGGAAGAATTTAATCATTTTAAAAAGGCAGAGGAGGCTTTTTTAGATCTGTTTCAATTGGTTGCACAAGTATTGGATAAAAATGATCAGTATTATAAGTATGAGAATATTCATAATTTTTTTGTAGAACTAGAAAAAGTTCTTGGCGGAAAAGATTGGTGGATCATTGATGTTTTGAAATCTTATTTGCCCATCATTAAAACGCTTAAAAAAACAGTTGTTGGCTTTCCAGAAGATGGTGTTAGCGCTGGTCAGTGGACTTATTTTTGGGAGGCGATCAGCAGGGGATATTTATTGTTTGTTCGGTATCATTATTTTTTACAAGATCAGAATAATTTTTTCAGTGGAAAAAGCTGGTTTGTTATTCAAGATTCCATTGAGATGGTATCCACATTTTTGTCTTTTTCTATAGAACAAAAAGAGAGTAAGCGTTTCCATCTAAATGAAATTTTAGAAGTTTTACAATCAGTTGATGGTTTTGCATTTAAATTTAATTCGTCGTTCGATAAAATCAAAGGTTTTATGCTTGTTAAAGAACTTTTTTTAGGTGGAGAGGGTGATTGCTTAAAGGCAAGTGAAATAGAAAAATTACCTCATTTAAGTCGTTCTTTTAAACTCATTATAGATCAGTTAAATCCATTTTTTGACTTGTATTTTTTGTCAGAAATCAATCCTGATTATGAATTTTTTGAACGTGCTGAAAAAACCTTAATTGATCAATCAATCAAGTTAGGTGATTTTATTTTTTCAAATTCACACGACTATAGTATTCAACAATTGGTTTATTTACTTGAAGGTTTAAAACAATTTTTTAAACAGGATACAGAAAAAGATTTGTTGTTTAATGGTCTCATTAACGTTATTCGTCCTTTAAAATTGTTATTTGTAGGAGGAGATCCAGAGGTTATTTCAACTCATGAATGGAAAAGGCTTATTGAAGGGGTTGCTCGCTCCTATGCGTTGTTTATCGAGTATCAGTATTTTTTAAAAAATGAAATTTCGACTGATACAATTGAAGTTCAGAAGAATCAAAATTTTAAAAAAAATCTTTTAACTCAAGTTTTTAAAAAATTTTCATCAATGGCTTATTCAATTGCAGTTAGTCGTGAGGATGGTCAATTGCCTGTTCAACTATTGATTGGGCTGTTTGATTCTTTTGATTTTGAAGGCAATCTACTCAATGGAAATTTGATAAAAGAAATTGCTCAGTTTAAGCGACTTCTTATTGGTGGAAGTTCCGATTTTTTTACGGCATCAGAGCTTAAAATTCTTCAAGAAAAAATTTCAGAATATGTTCATTGGTATTTAAGAATTGAGCCTCATTTACTTGTTTTAAATCAAAGCTGGAGTCCTTCTCATACTGTTGAAGATGTTCAGATGTTGGATTTTGCAGTTAAAGAGTTACAAGAATTGTCCGTGTTTTTTGGCTCAGAAGTTGAAAAAGCTCAGGGTCAATTGAGTTTAGGCGAGTTTTCTAATTTTTTTAGAAATATTGAAATGTTTTTTTCTGGAAAAACGGCAATGAGTGATTTTTTTCATTGTTATTATTCTGTTTTGGTGAATTTTAAAGAGGTTTTAATAGGAGGGTCTCCTGATTTTGTCCGCTCACAGGAGTGGAAATGGGGTTTGATTGTTTCTGCTTCAATTTATGAAATGTATTTAAGATATATTTATTTTGTTAAAAACAAGAATTTTTATGTGGAGCCGTCAGTGACTGAACTTCAAAAAATAGTTGTAGGTCTTGTTGACCTCTTTCACGAGGGATTACCTAAGAGGGGAACAGCGCGGCCAGTTTACACAGATTGGAATATAAACCAAATCATAGATGGTTTTTATAAGGTGCAGATTCCCATTGGACATTTTTCAGCAAATACAATTAAGCAAGTTTTGTGTCCTGTTTTTAACAAGGCTTTAAAAAATCCCACTTTAGAAAATCGTAATGAGTGCAAAAGTTATGAAATTAACGAAGAGGTTTTACAAAATTTAAAAACTGAATTTTTGATTTGGTATTATACCCAAATGTATATTGCGGATATTTTTCAGAAGGAGGAAGTTTTAAAGTTAGATGATATTAAAGTTCGTTGGAAAGAAAATAGAACTCTCGAAAATAGTGTTTGGAAAGATCCTTTGATCGAGCCTTATTTAGTTGAGGGTTTGATTGAATTGGATGAAGCGATTCTCTCGCCTTTTGCTCTTGCTCCGGATAAAAATGGATATTTATTTATTGGTGATATAGCTTATGAAGAATTAATTCATGTTCTTGGTTTTTCAAGTTTGAATTGGGAAAGGGCATTGAGTCGATTAGCCCTTAAAGGCTACGCAGCAGATCCTGAGCGAATTGTAAATAAAACAGGTTTGACCTTGGGAGAAGTCAAACAGCTTTTTACAGAATTTTATCCCATTGGATTTGAAAGCCAAGCTTTTGATCCGAGGTCACCTGAGTTATTTGCTTCTTTGTTTTTTCAAGGAAATTTGTTTACACCGTTTAGTGATGGTGATGAATTTTTAGATATGTCTGAAGGGATTGCCCTGTTTAGTTATCTTTTTTCAGGAACAAAGAGGTCAGATCAGATCTATAAAGAGTATGTTGATCGAGATTCTCCCAATCGTTGTCCTATTGGCCATCGAGCGGATGAAATCTTTCAGCGTTGGATGATTGATAGAGCTTGTTTCGAAGAAAAATATGTAAATGATTTCATACGTTATTTTGAAAATTTCACCCCTCATTTGACTCATTTTTTTAATGAAATTTTAAATTCCCCGGCACCGATTGTTATGTATAATCAAGATTATAGTTTGGCTCGTGATCGAGATCCTTTAAATTTACAATTAGAAAGGCCTTTGAATTTTTTTTGGTTGGCTTTTGATCGAGCGTCTCGATATCCAGAGACTCCCCTTGATTTTGTAGAATATGTTCAAATTAATGTGATGAATAATCTTTTACAGTATGTTGAAGTGACTTTTTGGATTTTTGATAAAAACAAAAATGATTTGCTTGAACACGACGAAGCCCTTGATGCACTTAGAATTTACCAGCGTTTGATTCGTCTTTTGGGTGGCGACAAAGTTTTAGATGAAAAGGGTAATGTTAATTTTCTTTTAATTGAAAAGATTTACATTTACCTACTTAATAATAAAGAGTTGCCCTTAGAGGGGGATTACTCTGGCGTTAGTGGTTGGGCAAAGTATTACTTGGAGGGCGCAGCGTTTTATATGAAGAACAATAAAATCAAGCCCTTTGATCGAAAACATTTGATTGAAATTTATGGGATTCTCCTTCAAGCATTAACCAATCATTATAAATAGTGCTTGTTGCGAAATAGATTTAATGGAGATGTGCCATTAGTTTTACTTATATCGAGGCGTGACGACGAACGGCTAGCAAGAGGCGCTAACCGGAGGAGGAATAACGAAGAGATAAGTAAAACTAATGGTGCAGATCCGTTGAAGCTATTTCGCAACAGGCACTAAATAGTGGCTGCTACAAAATAGACAAATTTGAAGTGCGCGAACTCAAAACTTAAAAAGCGTAAGCTAAATTAAGTAAAATCTCTAAATTGATTACCGTTGGAGTCATTGTCGGAATCAACGACGCATTTAAAGCGGGTAAAAAATACCACTTTTTATAAAAGGGGTGATCAAATCCAACATAAGCTTGTGGAGCAATAAAAAAAGGTTTATGCCCTTTATTTAATTCTTTTGACTCCGAATCTACCGTGTATTTTGAGCTTAACGCTCTTCCTATCTCTAAACCTGGACCATACCAAAAATTATACTTAGGAGTAGAAAAATGAATTTTATAAATAGCTCCCAGAGAAATAAAATTATGTTCAACAGAAATATCCTGTTTATAAACAGATCCCGCATAACGATCCTGTTGCCCTGATGCTGCAAATTTTCGAAAAGAAAGAAACAACTCTAAAAAATGATTATTCCCAAATTTTTGATCATAAAAAAACCGAGGATAATAAGCAAAACCGCTCACACCCCCTACTTCACGAATCGTCGAAGAAGCGTCCTCAAAAGACTGAGGTCCTTGATTAACATACGACAAATTAAAGCCCAAACCGTAAGCTTTTTCTTTTGAATAAAAGGCAATTTCCTCAAGTCTATCTTCTTTTTGTCTTTTCTTAATTTGAAAAGCGTATTTTTGAGTCTTAACTAAGTCTTTTTCAGAGAGATAACCAATTTGAATTTTTCCACGATATTGAATTTGAACTTTATAAAAACCATTTGTTTTTTGATTTAAAATAACATTCATTCTCTCCCCAGGAATAGTTTCTTTTAATTGAATGGAACCTGGAAAAGGTTTTGTATAAATAGGGACTCGTGTTTCTACCAAAATCACTTTTGCCCAAAGCTGAGAACCTGTAAAAAAAACAATTAATCCCATGCCCAATAAAAAATAAAAAAATCGCTTGAAATTCAATGAAGTACTCCCTTTCTTATTAGCGTAGCAATAGATTAGAGACTTGACAAATAGACGCAACATGTTAATGTACGATTTTCTAAAGACCTCGTTTAGCTTGAAAATTTTGTTTCTTAATCCAATTATTTGTTGTATTGAGTGGCTACGAACAAAACGAAATAAGGTTATGTTATGAACTTGCGTTTAAATGAAATTCCAAATGAAGGTCTTCATCTTCAATTTAATCAAAACAATTTCAAACTTAAAGAACACCTTAAAGATGTCATTGACCCTTCCGCGTTTGAAATCACTTTTTTTATTAAACCCATTGACGAAAGTTTTGAAATTAAAGGAGCGTTTGCTGCCCAAAAAAATGAACTTTGCTGCCGCTGTAGCCAAAAGTTTAGCCTTCCTCTAAATGACCAATTTCATGAGTGGTTAATGATTAAAAATGAGCCCACAAAAAGCTCTAAATACATAAAATCAAATCATTTTATTGAATTCCAAGAGTCCGACACAATCACCATTTATAGTTCAAACGACTTTAATCTTGATGAATATCTCCATGAAATTTTAGCCGCAGCCATTCCTTATTACCCCAAATGCGAAAAATGCCAGTTAAATAATGAACCTTTTCATTATGATGAGCCTCTCACTGAATCTCAGAAATCACCTTTTGAAGTTCTCAAAAAAATTCGCGTTTACCGATAAATAATGTTACCCAAAACTCGGACAGAACACGACACGACGCGATTCTGGAAACTGTCTCGTCGCATGAATAACAAACCACTCCTCCCAAGAAACACTTTAAACGTATCATTCAATTCTGATGAGGTTTTACTTTATTTTCACTATCCAGATTGCAGGCAAGCTTGCTGCTTAATTCGATCATTATATGTTCGTCGTTTTGTTGTGATGATTAAATTATAACACAGTAAAATTTCAACAAACCCAATTGAGTCATTCTGAGACAAAATCCCTCTGAAACAGCGGAGCACATCACACCATTAAAATGAGCAATTTTTGCAATATTGTTTAAATCATTTTCCTTTACATCACTATTT
>CAYMLA010000039.1:0-5132 GCA_964390785.1 uncultured Bdellovibrionales bacterium
TCAGCAACGGCTTCAGTAATTGGAAAAACAGTGCTAGAGCCATCTATCATAACTGTCCCCTGCAAGGTCAGATCTTGACCTTCAATTTTATCTGTCTTTTCCTTAAAAGAAATATAAATCCCTACTAAAAAAACAAAAAATATAATAATCAAGATCAACTTATTTTGTTTCATTACCATTTCTCCTTTATTTCGTTCGTTTTTTTCGTTTTTTCAATTTTAGTTGTTTTATAAACTAATGCAATAAAATATCAAAATAAATTTTCTCTTACTTTTGATTCAATGACTTAACAAATCAATATTAGAATTTCGTTAGAGTTTTATGGGCTTTCAATTTAACTTCAACAGCAAGAAACTGTTGTTTAACAACCACAATAATAAAGCTGCAAAGAGCCTCTTTCTGTTGTAACAAGAAAACTTGATTAAAAGTATGATCAATTATTGAGCAATTATTTGAGGACTTCAAAAAAAAAAATTAACAAACCAAGGATCAGTCTTCAATCGAATCGAGTGTGGAGTAGTGAATTTCCTTAGTTTCGAGATGAGAAAGGAATTCATCCAGTTTCCAGACTTGAATGTGTTCAATGCCGTTTCTGCTTTTCATTTGTACTTCATCGGCGGACACTACAATTTTTCGATAGAATCCTGGGGTTTTTTTCAAGAGCTTTGTATTCTCTTTGAATGACTTGTTCATCACGGGGTGAGATTAAGCACGGAGAATCTAATGACAGATTCTCCGTTTAAAAATGTCGAAGGACTTAATCCGAGCTGTACTATACTGTACTATACTGTACTAGTATTCTTCTAAAAACAATTCTTTAGAAATAGCAATAAGCGACGATAGATAATTTTCAACAGAAGATAACACGTTAGGGTCTTCGTTCTGAATATCTTCTAACAAATCTTTAACAATTTCGTTTTTATAATATGAATACATTTGCCCCATTGTATTTGAAGCTTCATAAGAAAACTCAACATCAAATACCATTGATGTTTCATTTAATTGAAATGAAAAATTTGTAATACTCGTATTCGTCGGATTTTCTTCATTATAATCAATAGATATAACGATCTGATTATTTTCAAAAGAAATTTCTAGATGTTCCACTTCTTCTAACAGATCCTTAGCATAAGAATCAGCATGTTTTTTTTCCAATACAAGAAGATCTTGATAATATCTTTCAAAAGCAACAATCACTTCAGAAATGCCCTTGGCTTCTAAAATTTGTTCAGCCAAAGGACAAGCTGATAATTCAAGATCACCTCTAAAAGAAGGTTCTTCTAACTCAGAATCACAATCATATTCAACATAAAGTTGAGCAGCATACTTTAAGTAATTAACCATATTTGTTTTCATTCCTAATTGAATTCTAGAATTCACTAAAATGCCTTCTTCAATTTCTTTGTTTTCTAATTGAACTACTGCAATTAATGATGATTCTTCATTAGACCAAACACTTTTTGGGACAACAACTTCTGATTCAAATTTCAATTTATCATTATTTGAATCCATATCAATATGAGTAAATTCAGGATCAAGTGCAACAGACAGGCTTGTTATGCTGTCTTTTTCTTTTTCAACTGCAGCTGTAATCAATTGAAGAATGACCTTGTTGATTTTTCCAAAGTCATATTGAGCTTGAGAAACATTAGTAAAAGAAACGGATAAAAAAAGTGCGAATAAAAGTGTGTTTAAAAATTTCATTTAAACTCTCCTAAAAAAAAGGTTGATAAAAAGCGCTAAAACAAAGTACCTCAATAAAAACAAACAGCACTCAATAGTCAAAACAATTGTATTTTGATATAAAATTGAATATTTTACACTAGCCATTGAATTTTTTTTAAAACTCAATAATTTTAATTTTAATTAATTAAACTTGATTAGTATTGCCTCCAAACTAATTGTTGACAACAGATTTTAAAAAAATATCTAGCAATCCAGAGCTGCAGAAAATAGCAGATACACTCGAAGAAGAAATTAAAAACATGGAATAAGTTGTTGAAGCAAACTTTCTTCTGGCTGGTCAAGCCATAAACTAAGAACAAATCCTCCACCGCCAGAACCTGTTGGCTTGACCGCAATCGCTCCATTTTCTCTTAACCACCTTATATGTGAATCCATACGATCATCAATAAGTCCCCACGATTTAAAACAACCATAGGCTTTGTTTAAAGAACGTGATAAATCAGCCAATCGATTAGATTCGCTCTCTCCAATCAACGCTCTATAACATAGAGATACGGCCTCACTCATTTGTTCATCAAGAGATCGACCCCACTCTGGTTTCTTATGAATCAATTCCACAACCGAAGACACACAATCTACTGTTGATCCCTTATGTCCTGTATAAGATAGAAAAAGATAGGGTTTCCACTTTAAAGAAATTTTCTCATATCCCTTTTTTATAGAAAATGACAAAGGCGTTTTTTGCATAACAACAGAGATATCAAGCCCACTGCTTTGGCCATGAAACAAGTCCTCTAGTTTTTTAGAAAAAACAAAAACATCTTCTTTAGGCAACAACTTTAACCAACTCAGCCACTCACTCATTGCAACACACAATGATGCCGAGGCTCCAAGGCCAGCTCCGACAGGAATTGAATTTATAAGACTCAACGTTCCTTTTAACTGATTCTTCTCTAATCCCAGCGATTCAAACGAAGTGTCTATAATTCCAAGAGCAGCTCCTTTTAGTTCTGCCTTATTTTCAGATATTACCTCTAACCGCAATGGACTAGAATCTTCAATGTAACTTATTTTTAAACTTTTTGATTGAAGTGGAAACACCAAAGCAGATGAACCACGCAATACAGAATGCTCACCTGCTAAAATCCACTTGCCACAATGCTCATTGAAATAATCAAAACTTTGCAACATCACACTTCACTAATGACTCGAAAATGATCACTTAATTCATGCTTCACTCGTAATGCATAATTGCGTTGTTCTTCTTTATAAAGCAAATGAATATTAGCCCCTGCATCCATAGTCACCAATGGGCCATCATTGTATTTTTCCCAATATTGTTCCAGCAACCTTAAAACCTTCATTGAACCTTCAGAAATATATCCAAAATGAGGGTGACTTGTTTCAAACAACGCATGCATGTCCCAAAACTCAGACCAACAAATTTCATACGACTTTCTCCAATCCCCTTGATTAAATGATTCTATTAATTGATCAAGCCTCATCTCTGCACGTTTAACTCTCCCCTCATAAAGCAGACTTGAATTTACTTTTTGATGAGCCTGACTAGAAGAGACTTCTTTGGCTCGATCCGTAATCACAATAACTTGATGATAAAGCTTTTCTAAAGGGAGACGAATGGTTTTAGCCCCCTCTTTACCCCAAAAACACCACGGTTTATAAAAAGAACGACATGACGAGCCTGAACCCTGACGACTCCAATCGCTTATTCTTTTAACATCAATTTCAATGCCCGATCGATTCGTCAACTCCTGTAAAGCTTGAACAGCAACCAAAGTCAATGCAGCAAAACTAGAAGCTGAACTTGCTATCCCGCAATCTGCAGGAAAATTGTTTGACGATCGAATAACAAAACTTCCTTCAAATTGAAACTGCATTCTTAAAAAATGCAAATGATCTAAAAAACGTTTTTTGCCAAAATCAGATAATCGAACAGGATAAAATCCATCCGCAACAAGAGGCTCCCATCGATCGAGGCCTTCCTTATTGAGTTCTAATTCAACACGAGATAACAAATGATCAATCGTATAAGATAAAGAAGCATTAATAGGAGAATTTAAGTCCCTATCTTCTTTACCCATATATTTAATCAATGCAATGTTTGACGGGGCATCAGCCAACCACTTTTTTTCATTACTTGATGTTTTCATAAAATGATCTTACCCCCTTAACAAAAAATCAAACCATTAGAAAGATTAGATGAACGAGACACGACGGTTAGTTTTTTTGTATGTAAATATCTTAAAATACTTGTTTGAGCTGATTTGTCAAAAACAAGAAGCAAGACATCTGCTCCTAATGCTCCGCAGCCTTTTAAGGATTGAATCCCATTGAGCTGAGAAAATTCCGTGACTAAATCTTGTGTTGCTTTTGTCACCAGATTGAGCTCCTTCAGAGATTCATAAAAATCTCTAAGTCCGTATAAAAACTTTTCTTTTTCGCCATTACAAAAAGCGTTAATCGCCCCCTCTGAAACCTCTTTTAACAAAGAAAAACGATGACCCTTAATCTCATTAAGATGAGTATGAGTTTGTATTTTTTGTCCTGTCGCCACAATAAAAAAATCAAGATCTTGAAACGGCCACTCCATCCCCTTCACTTTGCCTCTTGAACGACAAACCAAGCTCACCTTGCACCCAAAGGTCTGACTTAAAACGTCAACCCCACTTGGACGCGCCTCTTTAAACTGACTAAAGCGTTCATACTGCTTAAGCAATTGATAGACTTCAGTTTGAAACAACTCTTTTTTATCTTGTCTATCAAAATGCTCTAAAGAACTTAAAACTTGAATTAAACTTGATCGATTGTGATTTTTAACCAAATACAACGCAACAAACTCCGCACTTGATCTTCCAAATCCTCCTCGCTCAAAATGAGGATCAAAAAAAGAAAACTCTTTTACAAATTGAAAAAAGTTATCCTGTTTTAAAAATTGTCCAGCAGGGCTTTGTGGGTGCAAATTAAACCGTTTTAACTTCTCTTCATATTCCTCCTCATCACAAGACAAAGCAAATGAATCTAAACTCACTGAAACCAAAAATGATGGTTCAGTCAGTAAAATCAATCCCGCCCCATCATCTAAAACAGAATATTCACCCAGTAAAAATGTTTTACTCGGAATTTGTAGTTTAAAATTTATTAAGGATTTATTTTGCGTCATCTTTTTAAAAACCACTTCTGTTTGATTTTCGACCTTCTCGAATTTTAAGAAGTTCTTTCTTGGCCTCACGATGAGTGATTCGTTTATGATTGCAAAGTCGCGTCTTCAGTTTTGATTCAAGCTCTAAACACTCATCTTCTAAAGCTCCAACAGACAAAGCAATATTTTTTATATGCAACTTCATATGTCCAGACACAATGCCTTCGCCTGTTAAGGCTTTTAACGCCGCTAAGTTTTGAACCAAACCAACCGCAGCAATAACGCG
>CAYMLA010000039.1:5142-11410 GCA_964390785.1 uncultured Bdellovibrionales bacterium
ATTCACATTTAAAATGTCCAAACACATTTGAGCTGTTGGATGAAGCTTGGTCACTCCACCAACTGTTCCAACGACAATGGGAGCTCTCAACTCGCCAATTAATGTTCCCTCTTGATAACGCCAACAAGTCAACGATTTATAACGACCCGTTCGACTTGCATAAGAATGCATTCCCGCTTCAACGGCTCGCCAATCATTACCCGTAGCAATTAAGACGGGATCAACACCATTAAGCACCCCTTTATTGCTTGTCACTGCACGAAAACAATCCTGTTCCGCGATATAAGAAGCCAGTTCAATTTTTTTTCCTAATTCAAAATCGACTTCAGGCAAAGTGATTTTAGCCACAGTGATCTTAGATTCAACACAATTTGAAAGTATCGCCATCTTAACAGAAACACCAATTTCTTGCTCAATAGGACCTCTTAAAAATTCCGCCATTTGATTAATAACATTAGCTCCCATGGCCTCACAAGTATCAACGAACAAATGAATCACGACCAACGACAAATCATCTGTTTGCATTGTCTTATTTTTTTCTTTATCCTCCTCAATCACTCTCAATTGAATATCTTTGACTCCGCCTCCTCTTTGATACAATCCTAAGCCAATATCTTGATTGAGTAAATCCATCCAACGCGCCTTAGAGTCGTTGATCTTCTGACGAATCCCTTCAACATCTTTAACAAAACCCAAATGGATTTGCCCAACAACAGTATTTCCCTCAATTGAAGTTTCAATTTTACCGTTTTCTGCAACCCAACGTGCCGTCTTGCTTGCAGCAGCAACAACCGAAGTCTCTTCCACGGCCATTGGAATGACATAATTTTTTTGATCAATAACAAAATTAACAGACAATCCTAATGGGATTTGAAAATACCCAATCGTATTTTCAATAAAGGTCTCCCCCAATGAAATATCTTGAATTCCTCCCTTTTTTAAAAATTCAACTTGATCCGTTGATAATACACCAATTTGATTTAAATGATTCAAGCGATCTTGATAATTCCGTTTTGAAAAACCTTTAAAATCATCTGAATTTAATCTTTTTTCTGCCATACTTGTCTCGTTTTTAATTCTTTCAAACTAACGCTTCCTGTACAAAATAAAGCAACTTTAAACTCATATTCAATCGCTTGCATAGAATCAACCAAGAACGACTCACCTAATAACGCTGACTTCATAATAGGCTGAGCAAAACCAACAAGGTCTGCCCCCAAAGACACAAGTTTTGCAGCATCTAAACCTGAACGAACACCTCCTGAAGCCCAAATCTCAAATTGAGGTTGTGCAACAACAGCATTTAAAACAGAATCAACAGTTGACACTCCCCAGTCAGAAAATGTTTTGGCCGCATTGGATTTGTGACTTCCCAAAGGATTTCTCTTGCCTTCAATTCTCCCCCAATGAGTGCCCCCTTTTCCACTGACATCAATGGCTGAAAGATCAACAGACTTTAACTTTTCAATGGCATAAGAAGAAAAACCACATCCCGTTTCTTTTACAATAACAGGAACTGAAAGCCCATCAACGGCTTTTTTAAGCGCCGCTAATCCCCCTCTGAACTGAGGAGTGCCTTCTGGCTGAAAACATTCTTGAAGGGAATTTAAATGAACCACCATCGCTTGTGCGCCTAATGATGAAACTAATTCATTTAGCTTTTGTTCATTTAAATCAATTAATTGAGACAATCCAATATTGCCTAAGAATATAACATCTGGAAACTTCTGCCGAAGATCAGACAAATAATGAGCTTCCTGACGATCACAAAGTTGACGCCTTTGTGAGCCAACACCCATTACCCAACCCTTTTTTTGACAAGCATAAGCTATGGTTTGATTAATTTTTTGAGCTGATTCATGCCCTGCCGTCATTCCAGAGACAAAAAAAGGGAAAGGTAACTTTTTATTTTTATCACCTAAAAACAAAGCACTTGAATCAACTTCATCAAAATCAATTTCAGGCAATGCATCGTGAATTAATTCCAGTTGATCTAATCCCGATTGACCAATTGCTTGAGAAAAAGATCCCAATGACAACTGAATATGCTGCCGTTTTCTTTTAACAAAAGAATCCAGATTTGCCATAGGCGTCTCAAAACATTAAGTTAAGCTGGAACCACTTCTTTCACAAGACGAGCAAAACCATTGGCATCACAAATCGCTAAATCAGCCAACACTTTACGATCAATATCAAGACCGGCTTTATGAATTGCTCCCATTAAGACAGAATAAGATGTTCCGTTTAATCGAGCCGCAGCATTGATTCTTTGAATCCAAAGAGCCCTGAATGATCGTTTTTTCTGCTTACGATCTCGATAAGCATAAGCAAGAGCACGATCACTTCGTTCTGCAGCCACATTATAAACACGACTTCCAGCTGAAAAAAAGCCCTTCGCTCTTTTTAAAACCTTATTTCTTCTTCTTCGAGCTTTAATACCTCTTTTAACACGCATTTTTTAATCCTCCACACCTAATTATTGGGCAACAAGCGAGAAACTTGATACATATTTGCACCGTCAACGTAAGCCGTATCACCTAAATGACGCTTTCTTTTCGAACTCATTTTTGTCAAAATGTGACGCATACGTGTTTGTTTTCTTTTTACTTTTCCGCTTTTTAAAGCGCGCAAACGCTTCTTAGCCCCGGAGTGGGTCTTCATTTTTGCTTTCACGATTTTCTCCTTTCTGAAAAGGCGATACTTTACTAAAAAGCATGCTTTGAAGCCTTTTGCAGTATGATAAGCCGCACTATAAAATACTACTTTTTTGAAAAAATCAAGTTTTAATTATAAATTCGAAAGTATTTGCAATGATCTTTCTTTATTGAGTTTAAATCTTCAACAAAGCAAAACAAAATAGTAAACTATTTTGCTGAAACAACAGGCTATTCCTCATCCGTCGGTGCGTCCTCATCAATAGGCACATCCTCTGAATCGTCGTCCTTGATCTCTTCTTTATGAGTCTTTTGAAACTCTTTAACTTTAACTGGGTCAGGAACCAATAAGACAAACATTTGGCGACCCTCCATTTTTGGAGGAACTTCAACATTAGCAATACTTTGAAGTTGCTCAATAATGCTTTTTAAAACCTTTAAGCCCACTTCTTGATAAGCCATCTCTCGCCCAGAAAACCTTAAATTAACCTTAACCTTATCTCCACTTAATAAAAACCGACGAGCATGCCTTAATTTTGTATCAATATCATTTTGCTCAGTCATTGGGCGAACCTGAATCTCCTTGATATTAACAACCGTTTGCTTTTTTCGAGCAGTAACCGCTTTTTTCTTGTTTTCATACTTCCACTTTCCGTAGTCCATAATTTTACACGTTGGTGGTTTAGCATTAGGAGCAATTTCAATAAGATCAAGTCCCCGTTCTTCAGCAATTCTGATTGCGTCTCGAGATAAATAGACTCCAATCATTTTACCTTCATCATCAATTAATCGAACTTCTTGAGCGTTAATTTGACGATTCACTCGATACTTATCTTTTTGCATGTCTCTTTTACTTCCTGCAACTCCGCGATAACCTTTAATGGCATCCTCCTTTTGAAAATTAGTTTACGTTACTCGTTTTCAGCTTTTTGCAATTAAGTTCTTAAATAAACTTCTTTTTGCTAATAACCGTTAACTTGTTCAGGCAAAAAATTAATTTTGAATCTTAAAAAAATATTTTAAAATAACAAAAAATTCAAGTTATGCCTTATTTATCTCATTTATAGGGACTAACTAAGTGCTTTTCAAGGACATCTTTTTGAAAAACATCTAAAAAATCCTCTATTTTTATATTATTTCGAGTTTGCCCATCAGGCAATCTCAATGAGAGCTGCTTATTTTCTGCCTCGCGATCTCCAACAATAATCATATATGGAATTCGCATCAACTGAGCTTCTCGAATTTTATAATTTAGTTTTTCATTCCGCTGATCGAATTTCACTCGTGCACCTAATTTCTTAACTCTAGTCTCTAAATCTAAACAATACTCACGAACACGATCAGTAACATTTAAAATAACAATTTGAACCGGAGCCAACCATGTTGGCAATTTGCCCCCACAGTGTTCTAAATAAACCCCAATAAATCGCTCTAAACTTCCCAAAATAGTCCGATGAAGAATAACAGGCCGATGTTCTTGATTGTCTTCACCAACATACTTTAGATCAAAAGCCTCTGGCATATTAAAATCACATTGTAAAGTTCCCAATTGCCATGGACGCTTTAATGCATCAACAAACATAATATCTAACTTAGGACCATAAAAAGCACCATCACCCGGATTGACTGTATAAGGCAAATTTAACTCTTTCAATGCACTTTCAAGTGCGGCCTCCGCTTGATCCCAAACTTTATCAGAACCCATTCGCTTTTCAGGACGAGTTGATAAATAGATACTATATTCGTTCATCCCTAAAATACCATATATTGTCTGAAGCATAACTATATATTGACTAATCTCAGATTGGAGCTGATCCATCGTGCAAAACATATGAGCATCATCTTGAACAAAAGTTCTCACTCGAGATAAGCCATGCATTGTTCCGCTTCTTTCAAAGCGATGAAGACGACCAAAATCAGCCATTCGCCATGGCAAATCACGATAAGAAAATCGATCACTCAAATAAACCAAACAATGAGCCGGACAATTCATTGGCTTTAACGCAAAACTACGCTCTTCAATTTCTGTAAAATACATATTTTCACTGTAATTATCGTAGTGTCCAGACTGCTTAAACAATTCAACATCAAATATTTGAGGAGTCACAACTTCCTCATAACCAAATTTCTGATATTGCTCCCTCATAAATTCAAGCAAAGCATTATAAACGATCGTTCCACGAGGTAAAAAGAAAGGAGCACCTGGAGACAAAGGATGAAAGTGAAACAGCTTTAACTCTTTCCCTAATTTTCGATGATCTCTCTTTTTAGCTTCTTCTATGAGATATAAATGCTCTTTAAGTGCACTTTTTTCACTAAATGCAGTGGCATAAATTCTTTGAAGCTGCTCGCGTTTTTCATCCCCACGCCAATAAGATCCAGCAACAGAAAGCAATTTAAAAGCTTTGATTTGACCAGTTCTCTGAATATGTGGACCACGACACAAATCGTACCACGATCCTTGTTGGTAAATAGAAACAATTTCTTGCTCATCTAAATCTTGAATTAATTCGACTTTAAAACGCTCGCCTAATTTTTCAAAACGCTCAATCGCCTCTTGCCGACTCAACTCTTCTCTTTGAATTGAATGATTTTGTTTAATGATCTCCTTCATCTTTTTTTCAATAACAACAAGATCTTCATCAGTAAAAGAATGAGGAGAATCAAAATCATAATAAAAACCGTCTTCAATCACCGGTCCGATTGTCACCTTAACTTCTGGCCACAACTCTTGAACAGCTTGAGCCATAACATGAGCGGCTGAATGACGAATCACCTCATTGGCTCTTGGATGAGATAAAGTCACAATCTCAAGCTTTGCTCCATCATGTAAAGGAAAACGCAAATCAACCAATTGCCCATCAATAAGACCAGCAACGGCATCTTTAGCCAAACCAAGTCCGATGCTCTCAGCCACTTCAAGAGTTGTTGGCAAATGATCAAATGTTTTTTGAGATTGGTCAGGTAAGATAATATTAACTTTGGACATATAACTTATATTCTAATAAATGTTGCAAGGTACGTCCTCCACAAATTATAAAAGAGTTGTCTAGTGGCTGTTTTGCAGCAGCCAACAAATACTATATGCAAACAGATCCTCTTAGGTCAACGGCTATTGAAAGCCGACATCAGGCGATGCAATGCAGCAAAGTTAAGCCGGTTAACAATTATCATTTTTCAGCAAATGGATTTTAAGTTTTAAGAACTTAAAAAAGAAATCTCAAAACTGAAGACTGTGGTTAGTATTGCAAATTTCAAACGAGATTAACTAGACAAATTATTACATTTTGTATTTAATTTAGAATAATTGAAAACTATAAACTCCTGACGAAACAAAGTGAAATCCAAGTCATGACAAACAATCAACTCATAAAAAATTTCTTAACTCTATTTATTCTTATTTTTTTAAGCCTTCCACTTTCAAGTCGAACACTTAAAATAAAAGGACTTAATCAACCTTGGGGAACTCTAAATCACTCTATTATTAATGAAGCCAGTGGACTTGCTTATTCTTCTCAATTCAATCGTCTTTATCACGTCAATGACTCTGGTGATGGACCATACTTTTACATCACTCATAATAAAGGAAAAAAAACCAAAAAAATTGAATACAC
>CAYMLA010000040.1:0-11365 GCA_964390785.1 uncultured Bdellovibrionales bacterium
AAGAATCTTAGAACAGTATATGGGAAGTGAGGCGGCTAAGACATTTTTATCCAAGTCGGTATAAAGTGTTCGTCTCGACTTAAGAAAAATGTTCTCGGTACCATGTCTCAACCTGTTCAATCAGCCATTGGGAGTCATCGATAACTAGATCATGTCCCGAATCTGGATGGGTGACTAATTTTCCGCCAAGTTTTTCATGCAGGAGCCGCGTGTTGTCGGGATCTACCAATCGATCTTTTTCGCTTTGGACGAAAAGAAGTGGAAATTCACGAGGTCGAGAAAGGTTGCACCTCCATTTCCGTCCGGCTTGAATTTGTTTAATGATATTCCTTCTTTTAACCGGATGATTTCTTTGAATTTCGTACCACGATTCAAGGAATTCTTCTCGCTTTTGAGGTGAATTAGAAGTGAGGTGAAGAATAGCTTTTTCCCGCTTCTTATAATCGCGAGCGACTAGATCCTTAAAGACCGGGAGCAATGCTGAAATATTAAGGCGACGATAAAATGGAAGGATTCCTCCCGAACTTGAATTAATAATGACTGCGCCCGCAAATGAATCGATAGATTGGTGGAGACATTCTAAGCCTACCATGCCGCCAAGAGATAAACCGACTAAAATGCAGGCTTGCGTATCTTCGGTTTTGCTCTTGATGTCTTGATTGATTTCTTTAGCAATCTTTTCAATCGAGGTTGGGGAAGACAATTGATTTTTTGTTCCAAATCCCGGTAAATCAAGTGTTGTCACATTGCTTGATCCAAATTGAGTTTTAAAATGGTCTAAAAAAGTACCCCAATGCCTTTGTTCTCTTGAAAGTCCTCTTAGAAGAATCCATTGAATAGAATTTAGTCTTTCATTTTTTGATACCATTTATGATGAGCCTCTTGAAGACAAAGTTGTTTATCTTTTGATTGAACGGGATGCCATGCTGTATGAGAATAGAGCGCGCTTAATAAAAATTCAAATAATATTTTGTGTCGTCGAAGAACTCGTTTTTCTCTGTGGGGAACAATAGGGTGAAAGAGTCCAAGTGAATTAAAAATTTGTTTTGGATTTTTTTTAAGCCAAATCCAAGAACCCATTTCAAGAGTAAGAGGTAAAAACAGATTTGAAGGATAGAGTTCAGTGGCTCTTTGGTAAGCATAGTCCCAAAGGTCACCGTGAGTTGAATAGCGAAGGGATTGGGGTTCAATTTGATAAAAATGGTTGGGATAGGCAGAATCAAGCAATTTTTTTAATTTAATTACTTCAGAAATATGAGGAAAAATTTTTTTACTGCTAGCAAAGGGAAACCAGAGCTGATCTTTAAATCCAAATCCTGAATGAATATCAACAAGAATACAAATTTTTGCTTGAGAAAAGAGAGAATCAGTGAAATTCAAGAGAGTTTGAGTTTCAATTTCGGGCTTTTCAGTGTCTCCTCTAAACCAAGGCAATAGTGGAGAAAAATTTTGTCCACCAGGAAGAAAATAAGGAGAAATTTTTTCAGATGAGATAGGACTATTTCTCATTAAATCAACTCCTTTTCCATTGCTGCGACGAAAAAGGTGAATGCCAACAGGGTTGGCAATTGGAATTGAGATCAAACAAATATCATCGAAGGTTTCTTGAGTCTTTTTATCCCAACGAAGCAAGCTTAAAATAGAATGAAAAAAACTAAGGATAACTTGAGTTCCAATTCTTTCTAATCCATGAACGCCTCCGATGAGAACAAGAAATAAACGAGCTTGTTTTGATCCGACTTCAATCGATTGAATTGGAAAATCCAAATTTTTATATTTGACAGTGTTTAAGTGTTTAACACGAAGAATGTCTTGATTTTCATTAATCAGTAAATTTAAAGTGTTAAATTCACGAAAGCTTTTTTTAATCATCTCTTTTTTGAACTCCTGGTTTTAAAACAATGCATTCATCAGAAACGCCGTTGATTAAAGTAGTTAAAGGTTGAAAAAAACGAATGTGCTTGATAAATTCAGATTCAAAAAAAGAAGGCTGTCGTTCGAGCCAATCAAGATCAATTTCATTTTTTTCAATTGTGAGGTACCCGATGCCCTGAGAGGTGATGTTTTGAAAAAAATGAGTTCCTTGAGAGGGTTCAATTTGAAAAGAGTTAAAATGAGTTTCAGCAATCAGGGCGACTCCAGAAATTTGACTCCAAGAGACAGGGATTCCAAGAGAAGGATCAGAAGATCCCCAGCGTCCTGGGCCTATAAGAAAGAAAGCTCGGTTTTCGTCGTTTAAAGATTTTGTGATTTCACCAATTTCATTTGCAATTAATTTTGTTTCCTTTATTTTTACTTCGTTTGATTTTACCCAGATGATGTCTCTGATGTTGTCAATAAGGCCATGTCCTAAAGCTTGTTTTGAATTTATAAAAAGGTCTTTTTGGTTATAATTCTTAAACTCAAATTTTTCTTTAAAAGCAAGTTTTTGTAAAAAAGGTCTAACCTGAAGAACATACAAAATGGCTTGGTTTGGTGGGGCAATATCAACGGCAAATTCAATTTCCACTTCGCATCCCATAGCTGTTCTGATGTTGATCAATAGTTCTTTTAGAGAATCAGCAAGAGGAAGCGAACCCCACTTTAAGATATTGTTAAAAGATATGACTCTTGGGCCTTGAATTTTAAGGTTTTCTCGAATGTTATCATCAGCAGCGCAATAGACACTGGCAACATGTTGTAAGGTTCCATCTAATTCTGCATCTTCTAGGTTATACTGTTTAATTGGGCCTGAATTTTCTGACATGAAATCGGTTATTTGATTTTTTAGGTTTAATGCAAAAAATTTTGATTGTGTTTTTTTTACATAATCAAAAGGATTTGCAAATTGAGGAAGAACACCGGGTGTGCTTGGACTAAAACGGAGAGCATTTCCTCCTTGAACAACCATTTGCCCAAGTCCTAGGGCTAATTGAGTGACTCCCTCATTGGAAAGTTGTCCTCCAATGGGATAATAATTATAAGACATTGCGATTCCAGAAATAACAGGATAAAACCGAGAATTGTATTGTTGGCCGACAATTTCTTGAATAACAACAGCCATTTTTTCATCTTCTATAGTGTGATTTGAGTCTGAAATAAATTTTTTGGCGTTTTCACTAAAGGTAGAAGCATAAACTGCTTTTACAGCTAAAAGAAGTTCATTAAAGCGAACTTTTGGATCTGGATGATTATTGGGAATCATGTAAGTGTTATAAATTCCAGCAAGAGGGATGGAATGAGAATCTTCAAGTAGGCTAGAAGAACGAACGGCTAAAGGCCCTTTGAGCGAATTGCAAGTGATTTTTAGATCTCTTACAAGTTGAGTTGAAAGGGGACAAGAAAGAAAGCGGCTTAAGATATCTTTATCTTCAAGAAAATAGAATTCAGAGATAGAGTGGAAGTTTGATTTTAAAAAATGATCAAATTCATCTGTTCCAATGACAAGTGTTCGTGGAGTTTTAATTGAAAGATCATCAAATTCACTTATTAAATTTTCTTTCATTAAAATGGTGTTTACAAAGGCTAATCCGCGTCCTTTACCTCCAATTGAGCCTGTGCCTAATCGAGTGAATTTATTTTCTGAACTGAATTCATGTTTGGTTATTGAAAATTCAGCAATGACACTGCTTTGTTCCTGAAGTCTTGCACGATGGATGACTTCAAGGAGGTAATTTCTTAAACTTTCAACATCTTTGAAGTCAGAGATGAGTCTATTTTTTAAAAGACTTGCCAGAATGAACATACTTCGTGCTTTTAGCCAAGTGGAAAAGTCATTATTGTTGGCATGATAAAGAAGAGATTCAGCAGGTAGAATTCGAAGGATGTGTTCAATTTCATATAAATTTCGAGCTCGAGCAACTTCAGTTTGATTGGGAAGTCTAAATACAAAGTCTCCAAAACCAAGATCGGTCATAAAAAAACGACGAATTTCTTCAATGAGTGTGGAAGAATTTTTATTTAAGAATTTAACATCTAAGTCCTTTGCGATCGATTCATTTTTTTGTTCAGCAGATTGAATAAGTAATGGTAAGCGGCTATTTCGGCTTCTAACAAATTCAATCAAATCAAATCCAGCTCTGGGATTTAGAACATTAAATCGAGGAAATCGGACGTCAGTAATAATTGCAAAAATATTGTTTTCAAATTTTTCATAATACTCAACGGCTTTTTCATAAGTTGTTGCCAGTAGGATTTTTGGTCTTGAGCGAATTCGAGTAAGTTTGTGTAAATTACTCAAAACATCTTCAAGAACAGAATAAGCTTGGTTCATAATTTCGCCATATAGAATGGGAAGAAAATTTGAGTATTTTTGAGTGGAATCTTCAACAACAATAATGGCTTGAACTCCCCCAATGGTAGTGTCATGGAATATATTTTTTTCATCCTCAATCAATTTGATAATAGCAAACAAAATGCGAGCATCTCCGTTCCAGCAAATGATTAAGTCAACAAAATTTTGGTTAAGTTTGTCTTTAATTTTTTTTCTTATTCGATCATCAAAAGTAAGAATAACGACAGGCATTTCAGGATTTTCTTGTTTGACAAGTCGAGTGAACTCATTGACTTCCATTTCATCTAAAAAATTCGGGACTGAGATGACAAGGTCAATTTGTCTATTTTTGAGTTGTTCGAGGCCGTCTTTTGTTGTGGGAGAGTGAGTGATTCGAGGACAAAAAGAGAGATTCATCCCCGAATATTCAGCCAACAATCTTTCGTTTAGAGGGCCGTCTTCTTCAAGAATAAAAGCATCATATTGAGAAGAAACAAGAAGAATTTCTCGAATGCGAAAGGGCATAAGATCATTAAAGCGTAAAACCCAAGGTTCACGGCCTAATCTTTTTAAGCTTGCCGTTCCTTGAACATCATCAATGTAAGTGTTTTTAACGCCCATGTAATCTCCCCAAGTCAATGGCCGAAGCAGTGGTTGTTTCCAAATAATCATGTCAACAACCACATTTTGCAAAAGGAACTGAGTAATAAAGCACTATTAAGTTTAACTTAGGTTCTTACTTAGTGGCTGCTGCAAAATAGTCAAATTTGAGGCGCGCGAGCTCAAATCGAACGAGGCGCGAGTACAAGGTACGTCGCAGTGAGATTTGAGCGAAGCCAACGAAAAAGTGGGCTGTTAAACGACACCTTGGTCAAGCATTGCATCGGCGACTTTAATAAAACCAGCAATATTGGCTCCTTTTTGATAGTCGATAGAACCATTTTCTTTTCCATGTTCGACACATGCACTGTGTATAGAGGTCATAATCATTTTTAGACGCTGGTCAACTTCTTGGCGTGTCCACTGCAGATGCATTGCGTTTTGAGTCATCTCTAAGCCAGAAGTAGCCACTCCACCAGCATTAGCCGCTTTTCCGGGGCCATATAAGATTTTAGCTTCTTTAAAAACTTCAATTCCTTCTGGAGTTGTGGGCATATTTGCCCCTTCAGCGACACAAAAACAACCATTTTTAACTAAGGTTTTAGCCTGTTCTTCGTTGATTTCATTTTCAGTGGCACTTGGAAAAGCAATTTTACATTCAATATCCCAGGGCCGTTTTTGTTCAAGATAGGTGGCTTTAGGGAACTTTTGAATATATTCTATGAGGCGTCCTCGACGAACATTTTTAAGTTCCATAATATATTGAAGTTTTTCAGTGTTAATTCCATCTTTATCATAGATAGACCCGTTTGAATCAGAAAAGGAAACAACTTTTCCTCCTAATTCGATGACTTTTTCTGCGGTGTATTGGGCAACATTTCCAGATCCAGAAATGGTTACGGTTTTTCCTTCAATGCTTTCGCTTTTTGTGGCTAGCATTTCTTGAGCAAAATAGACAGCACCATATCCTGTGGCTTCTGGCCGTATGAGAGATCCTCCCCATTTGAGTCCTTTGCCAGTTAAAACACCTGTAAATTCATTTCTAATGCGTTTGTATTGACCAAAAAGAAATCCAATTTCTCTTGCGCCGACACCAATATCACCAGCTGGGACATCTGTGTTTGGGCCGATGTGTTTGCATAATTCGGTCATAAAAGATTGGCAAAAACGCATAACTTCATTGTCGCTTTTGTCTTTTGGGTTGAAATCTGATCCCCCTTTTCCAGCTCCAAGCGGGAGGGTTGTTAAGCTATTTTTAAAAACTTGTTCAAAGGCTAAAAATTTTAAAATCCCTAAGTTAACGCTGGGATGAAAACGCAGTCCTCCCTTATAAGGGCCAAGTGCGCTATTCATTTCAATTCGATATCCAATGTTCACTTGAACATCTCCTCTATCGTCTATCCAAGGCACGCGGAACATAAGAATTCGTTCAGGTTCCACAAGTCTTTCAAGAATTTTTGCTTTTTTATAGGAGGGTGTTGTTTCAACAAGTGGAATAACAGATTCAACAAATTCATGAACAGCTTGATGAAATTCAGGTTGAGCTGGATGTTTGGCAATTAATTGTGCTAAAAATTTTTCTGATGAGATTCCCATTTTAGAGTCCTTTCTTAAATTTAATAGAGGAGTCGTTTTTGAGCAATCCTCTATAGAGAGTAGATAGTGGCTGTTTTGCAGCAGCCACTAGGTAATATGTTAATAAACGTATCATAAGATGAAAGAGAAAATGAACAAGCATTTTAACAAACTCGTGTTTTGACATGCTGTTTACAGCGGGGAGCGTTGTAGCGGCAAGGTGGACTACTGACGAGTAATCGAAAAATAATGTTTTAATGTTGTTTCAGTCTCTCCCACAATTTGATTTGGAATATAAACCGTTAACAAGTAAGATCCAAAGCTTTTAGGTGTAATTGATTTAAACATAAGGTGGTCATGATGAGAAATTTGAGTCCATTGATTGTTATTCCATTTATGCCAATTTATTTGTGTGTTTTCTGGTTTGTAAAAGATATTTTTTTTATTCAAAAATAAACAAAGAAAACGAAATGCTTGTCCTTCTTTTAAGGCAAAAGAAGAATGGGTTTGCTTTAATCCGGAGATTTTTTGAATAGGCGTTATGTGTATCGGAGGAATTGAGGAAGAATAATCAAAATTATCAGTGATTGTCGCCTTTAATTGTAAGGGAAAATCAAGATGATTGATATCAAGATTGACTTGTTTTGAATCAGTTGTATATGTATTATTTTTTTTAACTTCAATCCATTTTGATCCGTTGGAGTTTAATTCTTCCCAAAAAAATTCAATGGGGTTGTCATTAACTTTAGAAACTAAGGGAGACAGTTTAAATTGAATATGATTTTCAATTAAATTGTTTTGGTTAGAATCACGATCAAATTTCATTAAAAACTGGGCGGATTGAATTGATAAATGGGGTTTGTCGTAATTGATAATAATGTTGGTAAGATTTGATTCAACTTCATAACCATACCGCCCAATGATTTGAGCCTTATAGAGACCATTGTGATTTGGAGTGGACTCAGGAATATGAAGTGATTTTGATCGAGAGACTTCGACCCAAGATCCTTTTTTTAAATCGTCATTATTTGATTCTAGTTTGAACCATGTTGTCGTTGAGCCATCAGGTACAATGGCATGGAAATCAAGTTGAATTGATTCTCCGGCGTTTACATTAAGTTGAGATGGAGTTTGTTTGGTGACAATAGAAACTAAGATTTTATCAATTTCTTCTTCTTTCGTTTGATTTAAGACAACTTTATATTCTCCTACGGTATCATTGCTACCGTGAATTAAAAGGGTGGGGCTTTGAGCGATTTCAATAAACTGTGTTTCGTTTACCCCTTTTTTAAACCAAGTGTTTGTTTGTCCTTCAAGGATGTTTAATTCTGGATTAATGACTTTGGATTGGTTTAAATTGATGACAATATTTTTTAAAGAGCGAAGTGACTTTTTAACTTCTAGGTTCACTGAATTAGAAGTTAAAACAGAATTGTTGATTGTTTCAACAATAGCAAAATACTCACCTGTATGGTCAAGTGTTGAGGATGTAGAAATAAACTCTGAATTGACATTTGAAAAAATGACATTATTTCCATCTTCAATTTTATACCAGATAATTTTTTTGTATTCAGTTGGGAGTTGAGTGAGTTGGAGTGTAAATAGATCGCCTTCAATGAGTGAATCTTGAGTTTTAGTAATCAATTGAAGATGAACATCTGAATTAAAATTTTTGTTTAATTGAGATAAAGGTTTATCTGAAGTTTGAACAGTTGGATTTTCTAAAGGAAATTTTTTTTCAAAATTTTCTTCACAGTTTTGATAAGAAAAAATAATGCAAATGAGAGTAATAAAAACAATTAAGGGATTAATAATTCGTGAGCGAAAAATAGACATGAGTTCTCCTAATAGTCAAATTTGAGGCGCGCGAGCTCAAATCGAACGAGGCGTACATTAAGTACGTCGCAGTGAGATTTGAGCGAAGCCAACGAAAAAGTTGTCTGTTTTGCAGCAGCCACTACTTACTAACAGGATATATTATTTATTTACTGGTGTGAAATAAGAAAAGTGGCAGTTGATGTTCGATTAATGAGTTTTTTAAAATGAGGTATAGTGTGTTGTAAATCCGATTGGACTTTAGTCGAATCATTATCAATAAAGAGCTTGCAAATCTTAACTAAACCTTAATCGAAACTTAACAATTTAAGAAGTTTATTTGATTTTGGGTGTGGTTCTTTTTAAATTAACAAGTGAATTTACTTAACAATTTATAAGTTCATAAACTATAATTTAATCGAGTACAAATCAAAAACAAAAGTTTGTATAGTGGCTATTTTTCAGCTCACCTTAGTGCCTGCTTTGCAGCAGTCACTTAGTTTATGTATTTTTAATTTATTGGGGGCTTGGTGAAAGTTTTATTAGTAAGTGAAAGTGGACAGAATTATAAAATTGATTCAGTAAAATTTTTGGATCCAAGTTGGCATGTTTTTCATTTTGAAGAAAACACTCAAGTTCTTCATCGAGTTCAAGAGATTAACCCAGATGTTGTTCTTTTTCGTTTGGAATCATTTCATAAGTGTTGGAATTGGATTTTTCAAATTCGCTCAAGTGGGTTAAATTCTCATCTTCCAATTATCATATTTGGTGGAAATACGACTGTTAAGGAACGAGTGGAATTATTAAATGCGGGCGCTGATGATTATTGGATCGGTGGGTTGACGTCTGATGAATGTCAGGCAAAGGTGAGAGTGTTGTATAGAAGAGTAAAGCTTTCTCAAGAAATGGGACATCCGAAAGTTATTAGTGGAAATTTGATTATTGATTTTGGTTCTTATAAAGTAACGGTAGGAGAAGAACCTATTCCATTAACGCTTACAGAGTTCAAGATTTTAGGTGAGTTGGTCAAGAAAAATGGACAAGTTTTATCAAGAGATTTATTAAGAGAGTCTGCTCTTGGGCATATGAATGTTACCGATCGAACCATTGATGTTCATGTCGCTGCTTTGAGAAAAAAGTTAAAATTGATGGGGACATCAATTGAAACAGTGCGAGGAGTGGGTTATCGTTTTCTTCAAGCAGAAGGTGTTATTACAAATTAGTTTTTATTTTCTTAATCTTTTTTTCAAATTGTTTTGTTATAATAAATTATTTTTTCAAAAGCGAAGGAAAGTCATCAAGTGAGAAAAAAATGGATTATATTTAGTGGAGTTTCAGGATGTATTTTTGTTTTTGATCAACTTTTTAAGTTTATGACTCGCTTTAGTTCAAGTTTTAATCGTGAGTTTTCGGTATCTGTTTTTAAAATTGAATTGACCTATAGTGAAAATACAGGAATTTCTTATGGTTTGTTTCAAGATCTAAGTTGGGGAGTTGTTAATTTTTGGGGTATAATTGGTTTATTGTGTCTTGTATTTATTATTTTTGTTTTTTATAAGTTAAAATCATCTTCTGTTCTTTTAGTGATTCTTGCTTGGAGCTTAGCTTTTGGTGGGGCATTAAGTAATGTTTTTGATCGTCTTTATTTAGGATTTGTTGTTGATTATATTAAGCTCTATTTTGCTGATCGACTGATGTTTCCAACATTTAATTTGGGTGATACTGCTTTGGTTATTGGATTAACTGTTTTTGTTTTTTTAGAAGTGAATAAGAGCGATTGGTTTCCTAAAAATAAAATAATAAAATGAAGTTTATGACTTTCATTTTTTTAAAAAACAGGGTCTGCTTTTAAACGGCTTAGTCACAGTATTTTTTTATTTTCAAATGACATGCTTGAGAGCGATAAAAATTCAAATGCTTTTTTCCGATTTTAAATTTTGTTGCTCCATTGATTAGCCTTAGACATGCAGATGTATTTTGCTCCACACAGAGTTGATGAAGTTGAGATGTTTCATTTTTGTCGATTATTCTTTCGGTGGATGCGGTTTGAACGATTTGATTTTTGAATGAATGAAACAGTGGGTTTAATAGTATAACCAAGGCTACCGTTATAAGCGCAAGTCCTCCAACAAATTGGAAGTAGAAGTATCGACTCAATCTTTTTATCAACTGATCTTCATGGGTGTTTGCTATAAACAGTTTATGAGTCAGTGACCTCTTAAATTCACCATGAATCTCAAACTCTCTTTCTTTTGAGAGATCTCCTTTTGTCATCATGAGGGTTCGTTTGGCAAACCCCGTGTATCCTTGGATTGCTTCAATGTCGTTCACTTGGCCATCATTATTTTTGTCTAAAAGTCGAGTGAGGTTTCGTGTCTTCTTTGAGTCAACATTAAAGATTTTATCATAAAAATGTGTTAATCCAGAAATCATGGTGCGTTCTTTGCCTTGAGTGGGTGTTTTAAAGTCCCCGTTGATATACAGTGGAGAACCCACCAAAAGTTCAGACTCTACGATTCGAAAAGGGGGTGAAAATAGTTTTGACAAAAATCCTTTAGGAGGAAATCCCGATAGAGAAGTGCCTTCAATTATTTTTAAAATGGAGTCTTTTTGTTCTTGTGGGATTGAATGCCAATTTCGAGTTTTCTTTTTTCCAAAATCCAATTGAGCATCAACTGGGTTAACCAACACTAGGCCTCCACCGTCCAAAAGATAGAAAGGAGGATTTTTTAAATGTGTAAAAATTGTTACCCACTTGTATCGAGAATGTTTTCCAATATTTTCTCGAACTCGTTTTTCAATCATCATAAAATAATAAATGGCATTATCTTTAGTCAGTGTAGGAAAGGTCTCATTCTGAGGCCATGCAAATCCCTGCAATTCGACTAGTCCTTGAGGAGCAGTATGAGATCGAGATCGAGGGAGATCGGAAACTTTTCGTTTTACTCGAAAACGGTGAATTGCCGAGTAAACAAGAAAACTTCCAAATGCAAGTAAAACGAACAGTCCTCCGAAGTTAAATTCTGCTGTAAGATAAACCAATCTTAGCTCCTACTGTTTCATGTGAGGTAAATTCATTTTTAAACTTGGACGTGTTCTTTCAATATTGGCGATTTGAAACAT
>CAYMLA010000041.1:0-1210 GCA_964390785.1 uncultured Bdellovibrionales bacterium
TTGGTTGTGCCAATGATGGCGATAGTGATAGCAATGATTCGGAAGACAGAGGTGTTGCTACCACAGCGGTCACTCAATTAAATAAAGTGGAAGAGGGGTTTGTTCCAAATTCTTTAGGAGCTTCCGATTTGCAGTCTTTTACACGGTCTCATCCTTGTGCTGAAGGTTTTGCAAATTGCCAGCCTTTTCTTTTACGCACTTATTTATCTATGTCAAAAATGTTTTTATCTACGGCAAAAGAATTGATTTCAGGAATTGGGGGTCATCTTGGGGACGTTCCAGATGGGACGACGATGTTGAATGTAGAGATGGATGATGTTGATGGCGGCACATTTTCGCTCACAAAAACAAGTGCTACAAATTGGTCAATTACTTTATATAACGAAGAAATAGCATTTTGTTATATTGCAGTCGTAAGTGGTGTTTACACCATTCAAATGAATTTTGATAATGCACCAGAGGATATGATGGATTTTAGAGAGGAAGAGGGAGGCGAGAGCGGAAAAGTTGAATTTGTTATCAATTATACTTCTGAGACCAGTTGGTCACTCACTTCTGTTCTTGCAGGCATGGCTTGTGAGCAATCAGATGATGCTGAAGAGGAGTCTGATTCTGCCTCAAAGCCTAAAAACATGAAGCTTATTGTTGAGCGTTCCGGGACTCTGTGGAAGGGAAAAGCAATGATGCATCACCCTGTTTTTAAACCCTCATTAAGATCCAATTTATTAGATTCAAGTATATATAAAACATGTGAACAGTTTAATGCTGATTCTGAAGGTGCTCGCGGTTATATTTATACGGATTTTGTGGGCAGTGACACTGCTGCTAAGGCTAAAGTTTATGCCATTAATGACGGGGGAGACATTTCTTCTTCTCCTTCTTCGATTGAAAATTTTGATTTGACCAGTATTTGCACAACATTTGGTGTAACAGTCAATTGTGCGTCGATTTTTGGAACGGTTGCAAACTACGGAAATCCTTTTTGTAGTTATTTAGATGCTCAAGCGGTTTCTTTTAATTGGAATGACACTTGTTCAAGTAAAGACGCAGCAGTTTCTACTGCGGATTTTTCGATTTCTGAATTTATACCAGTTGATGATCTTCGAGATATTGTTGTTAATGTTGGTGTAACCGATTAATTAACGGTTCAATGGAGTGGCTGTTGCAAAACAGCCACTAGGCCATAGCAAAACAGCCACTAGGCCATGCA
>CAYMLA010000041.1:1220-11316 GCA_964390785.1 uncultured Bdellovibrionales bacterium
CGTTGGCTTCGTTCAAATCTCACCAGCCGCTTTCTTGAATGTTTTTAACACGAGATGTCTCAAACTTGTCTTTTCGTTATTTTTTCAGGTGAAAAAATCTAGTTCTTAAGTTAGCATTTCTGAGTTAAGAGTGAAAAAAAAAGGGAGGTCTTTATGTTTAAAGTTTTATTTATCAGTCTAATTTTGGTTTCGAGTTTTTCTTTTGCCGAAGATGATGTCACTTTTGGGTTAATGAGTGGATCAGAGTTTAGAGCCTCTAATATTGGAGGAAATGTACATATTGATTGCAATAGTCAAAATGGTTACCATTCAGCGTTTACGTATTGCAATGCTTCTGTTTTAATCCCGAGGACATCGGATTACTTTTTTGGTCCAAAAAATGTTAAAGCGGATCAAGTGGTTTTAGAGCGCTTAGATTCAGACGGGAAAGTGGCTGTTAGAAAAAAAATGGCTTATGATTCCAAAAAAGGTCAAACAAAAAAAAGAGTTAATCTTTGGATTAAGACTTTGTTTCAAAAACCACTGTTAAAATTAGGAGAAAATCAAATCCAATTTGTCATGTATAACAAAGGCGAGCCTGTGTTTGATGGTTATTTTATGGTTGATGTTGTTTTTGAAGGGAGTTATCAGTGCAAGTCGAAGTACTATCATTTTTCGTATGATCATTATTGTCGTTATCCCAGCATGGTGTGTGAGCAGTATTTTGTAGAACAAAATTATTGTTTTTAGATGAACAACAGGAAGAGGAGTTTCTATTGAGTTCGTCAACAAATCACTTAGAAGAAGCATTTAATCAGTTTTCAAAAGAAAAAATTATTTCTATTTATGACTTAATGGTTAAATCACGTGTTGTGGAAGAACGCTTGATTCAAGTTTATAAAATGGGTCAAGGATATTTTTGGATTGGAGGTCCTGGAGAAGAAGCTTTTAGTGTTCCTTTAGGGCTTTTAGCCAATAAGGGACAAGGCGTTGATTATGATTGGTTTCATTTTCATTATCGTTGCACGCCCACGCTTATTGCTATGGGAATGCCGATGATCGATGCGATGCGAATGATGATGAATAAGGCGACAGATTCAAGCTCGGGGGGGCGAAATTTTGCCAACCATTATTGCTATCCTCAATGGAATGTTGCGCCTGTGAGTTCAATCATAGGAATTCAATATGCCATGGCTACTGGAACAGCTATTTCTCAAAAGCGTCATAAGGCTAAAGGAATTTCAATTGTTACAGGAGGCGACGCAGGAACGGCTGAAGGGGACTTTGCAAGTTGTTTGATTTGGGCAAGTCGAAAAGGAAACGAACTTCCTCTTTTGATTACAGTGCAAAACAATCGTTGGGGTATTTCGACAGCTTGGCAAGGACAACATGGCGAAGGTCATATTGCCGATCGAGCAAAAGCTTTTGGTATTGAGTCAATTGTTATTAATGGCAATGATCCTATTGAGTCTTATCTTGCCATTGAAAAAGCTAGAACGTATATCCTTTCAACGGGAAAGCCTTTTTTTATTGAGGCTAATGTGTCTCGTCTCTACGGACATTCTTCAGCATCGGGTGCAAATCGAGTGACAGATGAGCCAGATTGCATTGTTTTATTCGAAGAGCGATTGCGCAAAGCTGGATATTTGAATCAAAAACAACGCGATGAAATTTGGGAAAAATATAATTTAGAAGCAAAAGAAGCAGCTCAATTAGCAAAAGATGAAGATGATCCATCTCCAGAGTCTATTTGGGATCATGTTTATGTGGATAATGAAAATGCAGATTGGAGAAAGTTTTAATGGCTAACATGGCTCAAGCAATCAGAATGGCTTTGCATTTTGGCGAAACTAGTTTGAATGTAAAGGATATTTTTGGCCAAGATGTGGGACCTCCTTTGGGAGGCGTGTTTACAGCCACTCAAGGATTACGGACAACATGGAACTCCCCTTTGGATGAACGCGGGATTGTAGGTGCTGCGATTGGTATAGCCATGACAGGGGATCGTTGTGTTGCTGAAATTCAATTTTGTGATTATATTTTTAACACGATTGATATGTTAAAAGCGGCCGGTAATTTTAATTGGATCGCAAACGGTCAGTGTCCACTTCCTTTTGTTTTAATGACCCCTGTTGGAGCAGGAATTCATGGGTCAGTTTATCATAGTCACAGCTTTGATGCTTGGGCAACACGGTTGCTAGGTTGGAAAATTGTTATGCCATCAACCCCCATTGACGCCTATGGTTTGTTGATTTCCGCTATAAAAGATCCTAATCCTGTGATGTTTTTAAAACCTAAAGCTTTGCTTCGTGTAAAAGGAGAAAAGCTTATTCCTGGTGAACCGAGTGATCCTAAAGAGTTGCGTAGAATGATTGATGCTCCATTGGGTGACCGTTCCAATTGGAAGGCTCAATTTCCAAAATTAGAAGAGATTGATATTCCGATCGGGAAAGCAAATGTAACACGAGTGGGAGATAATGCCACTCTTGTGAGTTATGGAAGAACTTTGCCTTTATGTAATTTGGTTGCTGATATTATAAAAAAAGAAGAAGGAAAAAGTGTTGAAGTCATTGATTTAAGAAGCCTGTTTCCTTACGATTGGCAAACCGTAAAAGCATCAATTAAAAAAACAAAACGAGTTTTGTTTGTCAATGAAGACACAGAAGTAACAAATTTTGCAGAACATTTGGTTTATCGAACAGTCAGTGAATTGTTTTATGAGCTTCATGCTCGTCCACGTGTTTTGGCGGGTAAAAATGTTCCAGGAATAGGATTAAATCCTATTCTAGAAAATAACACCGTCCCTCAAAAAAACACAATCCTACATGAAACTCGTGAATTGCTTAAAGAAATTCCATAAAGTAACGGATGCAAATCAGCCAAAAGAGATGGATTTGATTTGGTTAAAGGTTTTGACATTTAAACCCAAAAACAGTAGAAGAGTATTTTTTATTGAAGTAATTGTCTGATCTGACAAATAAAATTTCATTAATAGGGAGACTGCAATAGTGAATACTGAAATTGAATTGTTTAAAACAAAATTTGGGTTTGATAAATATGCTTACTATACAGAAGCTGTTCAAGGTCCGGATGGAGATGTTGAATTTATTGAACAAACATATCGTGAGTTAAAGGGCAAAGATCCAGAAACATTATCAGAAGACTTTTGTGGAACTTTTGCCATCAGTTGTGAATGGGTTAAGCTGAATCCATCTTATAAGGCTTTAGGTGTGGATTTAGATCCTGAGCCAATTTCTTATGGATATGAAAAGTATTTTTCTCAGTTGACTGAAGATCAAAAAAACCGATTAAAAATTATTGAAGCCAATGTTCTTAATCCGGAGTTACCAAAGGCAGATGTTATTGCTGCATTAAATTTTTCTTATTTCGGTTTTAAAACACGTTCTTTATTAAAAGAATACTTCAGCAATTGCCATTTTCGGCTCAATGAGGAGGGTCTTTTGATTTTAGATATTTTTGGTGGAAGTCAATGCCAAGAAGCAATAGAAGAAGAAACAGAGCATGATGATTTTAGTTATTTTTGGGATCAAGATGGATTTGATCCTGTGACTCATCAGGCTCAGTTTTATATTCATTTTAAACCCAAAGGAAAAAAGAAGGTTGAGCGTGTTTTTTCCTATGATTGGAGAATGTGGACTATTCCTGAATTGAAAGATCTTCTTGAAGAAATTGGATTTTCAAAGGTTCATGTTTATTGGGAAGGCACGACAGAAGAGGGTGAAGGGGATGGCCAATTTAGTCGAGTGGAGCAAGGTGAAGATTGCGAGGCTTGGGTTTCTTATATTGTTGCCGAGAAGTAATTTTTAAATCATAACAAGGTGTTTATTTTGGAAGAAAAGCCGGTTTGTCGACAAGTTTTAATTTCTCGTTTGGATTCTTATAAACCTCAGCATTGTTTTTCAATTGAAATGGGAAGTTTCATCATAAAAACGGCACAAAGTGGAGAGGATCTGCGGCAAGCTCTGAAATTGAGACATGATATTTTTCTTGTCGAAGAACTTAAGAAGTCCTACCCCGATGGATTTGATATTGAATTTTGGGATTTTCATGCAGATCATATTTTGGTCTTTGATCAAAAGCAAAACTTACTTGTGGGCACTTATCGATTGATGTGTTCAGATTATATAAAGGAGTTTTATTCAGAAAGTGAGTTTGATTTATCTGAATTTAAAAATTATGATTCATCAATTAAACTTGAATTGGGTCGTTCCTGTGTTAAAAAAGAGTATCGAACAGGGACGTTTATTGGTCTTCTATGGAAGGGGATTGCACATTATTCTAAGCAGTGTCAAGCTCGCTATCTTATGGGGTGTACAAGCGTAAAATCGGAAGAGTTATGGGTGGCTAAAGCTCTTTATTTGTATTTTAAATCGAAGGAATTGATTTTAGAAACTTATAATGTTTTTCCAAAAAAAGACTTTATTGTTCCTCATTTTGATCAGCTCGTTGTTACAGATGAACAAATTCAAAACGCAAAGGATTATATTCCAGCCATTTTACATTCGTACTTTCATGCAGGAGCACGATGTTTAGGTGCGCCGGCTTGGGATCGTGATTTTCAGTGCATGGATTTTTTCACTGTTCTTGATTTGACTCAGATGACAAATCGTTTTAAAAAAAGATATTTAGAGGCAACGATTGAATAGTCATATGATCAAGCAATTTTTTAAGTTTAAGATTCTTATTTTATCAATACTTGTTTATTTTATTCATGCTTTTTTTATTTGGATTTTTTATCGAGATCGTTGGAAGAGAATTCGACGTCTTACTCAGCTTGTCAGTGATTATGCTCGATGGGGACGTTTTGTTATTGGAATCAAGGTGAATTGGGTCGATCTTGATCCTGAAGTTTTTAATGATAATTATCTTATTGTTTCAAATCATTTGTCGTATGTTGATATATTTGTTTTAGGTTCACGAGTTCCAGGTTGTTTTGTGACTTCAGTTGAGATAAAGGAAACTCCTTTTTTAGGGCAAGTGACTTCTTTAGCGGGTTGTTTGTTTGTTGAAAGACGAAATAAAATAAACATTCATCAAGAAATCAAAGATTTAACTCAAGGTTTAAAAAATGGATTAAATATCTTTATCTTTCCAGAAGCAACAAGCACAAATGGGGAGACAGTGATTCGTTTTCGTCGTCCTCTTTTAAATAGCGCTATTGATGCAAAGAAAAAAATTCTTCCCCTCGTTCTTAATTATAGAAAAATCGATGAAAATCCAATCGGTCTTCATAATCGTGATTAGGTTTTTTGGTACGGTGATATGGACTTTTTTCCTCATGTTTGGGCTTTGTGTGGGATTTCTCGGATTGAGGTTGAAGTAAAAGTGCTTTCTCCATTATCAACTGAAGACAATCCCGATCCAACTTTTTTAGCAGACACAAGTCATCGTTTGATTTTGAATCACTATACTCCTATTAAAGGATGATTGCTTAGTTGGCTGTTTTGCAGCGGCTACTAATTTGTTGTAATTTGAGCACTTAAATAAGTTAAAAGCTGTTGTATTAAATTTGTTGATTTCATTTCATCTTTAATTTGTCTGGCTACAATTTGAATATTAACATAAGTCGGTAAATGAGAAACGTAGTCTAAAGCAAACAAATAAGCTTCTTCTTTATCACTAATCACACCCGCATTAAAAATAATTGAAGTAAAATATTCGACTTGTTCTCCGTAGTCTTTTGCTGTTCCAAGACGATCAACATATGCGCTTAGGGCAAGAAAAATTTCTTTTGGAATTAAAAGTGGCTGATCAACCTGACTTGGTTTAAGTTGGGTAAAGGGGCTGTTTAACAAGGTTTCATCTTCTAAATATTGGCTGAGTGAAGGTGTCACAATATTATCGTCTAATTGAAAAATACCAGGGAACGACTGAATTATTAAGAGGAGCCAACGAATTTTTCGTCGAGAACTATGAAGAGAATCTAATTTTTTCTTAAAATCTTTAAAATTTTTAGCATTACTTAATGCGTCTTTTTCAATTTTTATTTTATTTATAATTTTTAATAAATAATTAATTAATTCATTTTTAAACAAAGAATAATTATCCCATTGATAAGAACTAAACAGTTCTTCCAGGCGAACAACGTTTTCTCCTGTTAACCATTTTTCATCTAAAATTAATTTTAATTTATTTATTTTATTGTTCATTTCAATATAAAGTTGATCTCTGATTTTTGTTTTTTCAGTATCATCAAATTTTTCTGAAAAAAAACCTTCTTCCCATATTTTGGCCATATCGAATGTTAATTTATAATCACCAAAAGAATCTTCAATTTTTGTTGTTATAAATTCAATTTCTTCATCAGCTAAAAATCGAGCGTAACTTTCTAAATGAAATAATTTTTTTCTTAGTTGTGAGATGCTATCGCTTGTTAGCGGAGTATTAGCTGAAAATGCATTTTTTAATGATGTTATTAATTCTGTGAAAAGAGAACCCGAACCAAAGGGCTGAAAAGTATTAATTGTAGTATTTTGAGTCTCATGAAATAAGTTTTTACATTGTAAACTAAAAACTGTTTGTGCAGAAAAAATAGTAAAAATTAAAAAAAATAAAATTTTATAAAGGAAATTTTTCATTTATAATCCTAAAATATAACCAAATTAAATTATCAAAAGTAGAATATATAGAATATGTGAATTGAAGAATTTTTCATAGAAATCAAATCATAATTTGAAATTTTTACCCCAAAAAAAAGACTTTTTGTCAAGAAATTAGACAAATAAGAGATTATATTTCATTAATTTCAGCTCATTCAACTTAAAAAAAGAGCTTTACTTATGAGCATATGCTCGGTATTATAGTTTTGAATCTTGAAGGTTTTTAAGACTATGGACGGGGGATCTGTAATGAAAATTGTTATTGCCAGTGGAAAGGGTGGAACGGGAAAAACAACCGTTGCTGTCAATTTGGCTCATTATCTTTCGACAGTTAAAAAAGAAAAAGTGAGGCTTTTTGATTGCGATGTTGAGGCGCCAAATGCGCAATTTTTTGTGCAATCTGAATTAACGGAAAAAATTGACGTTAAAGCTCCAAGACCCGTTTGGGATGAACAATTGTGTTCATTTTGTGGTGATTGTGCTTCTATTTGTCAATTCAATGCTATTGCTGTGACCAAAAAAGAAGTGATTGTGTTTAATGAGCTTTGTCATTCTTGTGGGGCGTGTTCTCATCTTTGTCCTGAGCAAGCTTTTAAAGTAGAAAATGTGACTGTTGGCCACATTCAACTTTCGCCACAGCATGATCCTTTTTATTTTGCTCAAGGGACTTTGAATGTTGGAGAAAGTCTTGCTCCGTTGGTTATTCAAAGATTAAAAAATGAAATCAAAGAAGAAGAAATTAATATTTTGGATGCTTCTCCAGGGACGGCTTGTCCAGTTGTAAAAGCCTTGGATGGTATGGATTATTGTCTTTTGGTGACTGAGCCAACAGTGTTTGGTTTAAGTGACTTAAAATTAGCTTGTTTGTTAACAGAACAAATGGAAATTCCTACAGGTATTGTGATTAATCGTTCTCATGGAAAAGATGAAATTATTGAGCAATTTGCTATGCAGTGCGGAGTTCCTATTGTTGCAAAAATTCCATTTGAAAAAAAATATGCTTCAGCTTATTCAAAAGGTAAAATTCTATTAAAAGATTTTACAGAATTAAATGAAGTGTTTGAGTCGATTTGTTCTTCAATACAGACAAATAAGCAGGTTCCTCAAATGGTCTCTTCCATTGATTGTCCTCCATTAAGTGCTGAAATTGATTTTTTAGGGTATGACAATAATTCAAGTGATCCCGCGAAAGAAATTTTGATTTTGAGTGGAAAAGGGGGGACTGGAAAGACAACATTATCTGCTGCTTTTGGTGAATTAATGGACAATTGTGTTTTTGCAGATACGGATGTTGATGCGGCTAATCTCTATTTACTTGGAAAACCACAAAATTTTCAAACAGAAGATTTTTATTCAGGACAAACTTATTCAATCAATCAAGAGTTTTGCATTGAGTGTGGAATGTGTAAAAAGATTTGTCATTTTGATGCAATTAAAGTGGAAAAAAAGAAAGATCATAAAATTTTTCGAATTGATGAACTATCTTGTGAAGGGTGTGGACTTTGTTCTAGGGTTTGTATTTCTTCAGCGATTTCATCGAAACCGGTTTGTTCTGGAAAATGGTATTTGGGTGTGACTGAAAAAGCTCCAATGAGTTATGCAAAACTTGGAGTGGGAAAAGAAAATTCCGGAAAACTGGTGAGTGTTGTAAAAGAAAATGCTCTTCAATTGGCCAAAGAATGTGGAGCCGTTTCTCTACTGATTGACGGTCCTCCGGGAACGGGTTGTCCAGTCATTTCTTCGTTAAGTGGAGTGCAGCTTGTTGTTATTGTGACTGAGCCAACTTGTTCTGGGGTGGGTGATATGATAAGAACAATTCAGCTTTGTCAGCATTTTGGTGTTTGTTTTGTTATTATAATAAATAAATGCGATTTAAATGAAGAGATATCAAGTCAAATTCGTTTAATAGCGTCTCAGCATAATTCCGAAGTGATTGGTGAAATTCCATTTGATTTGAATGTGAACGAGGCATTAAAGAAAGGCCAAAATCTAGTTCTTTATGGTCAAGGAGAGGCTTATCATGCTGTGATTAAAACGTGGGAAAAATTAAAAAAAATAATTGAGTAACGAGTGGCTGTTTTTGTAACAGCCACTCACTGAAAAAAGGAGAAAAATATGTATTTAGCCGTAACATCACAAGGAAAAGAATTAGATTCTCTTGTTGATAGTCGATTTGGTCGTGCACCCTATATTGTTTTGTTTAATAGTGAAGATTCAACCATTGAAGCCCATTCCAATTCAGTGAATTTAAATCAAGCCATGGGAGCAGGGATTCAAACGGCAAACTTTGTAGCCTCACATAATGTTGAGGTGCTCATAACAGGCAATTGTGGGCCTAAAGCATTTCGTGTTTTAAATGCTGCAGGAATTCAGGTTTATAGTTGTTTAACTGGGACTGTTCGCGAGGCTATTGATCTTTATAATGAGGATAAACTAAAAAAATTAACTCAACCAAATGTTGAAGGACATTGGAGTTAGGAGGCTTTTGATGAAAATTGTAGTTCCTGTTTTAAACAAGCAAGTTTGTTTGCACTTTGGGCATTGTCAGGTGTTTTCATTTTTTGATATCGATGAAAACACTTTAACCATTAAGGGGCGAAATGATTTAGAACCTCCCCCTCATGAGCCAGGAGTTTTACCACGGTGGGTAAAGGAGCAAGGAGGAGATTTGGTTTTAGCCGGTGGAATAGGACAAAGAGCACAAGACTTATTTAGGCAAAATGGAGTTGAAGTGGTGATGGGTCTTGTTGAAACTGATCCTGAAAAAGCAGTGCAAAGTTATTTGGATAAAACACTGAAGATAGGTTCTAATCCTTGTGATCATTAGTGAGGTTGCTTATCTGTTGAATTTGAACTTATGTGTTTCAAATTTGACTATTTTGCAGCAGCCATTGAGGCGTGCTGCAAAATAGCTAACTTTTTCGTTGGCTTCGCTCAAATATTACTGTTCATTTGCAACAGCCACTATTGAGCAATAGTCTTTGTTTAAAGAATCAAATTTTATTTAAGCATTAAGCATTAAGCATTAAACTGTTCAAAAATTTGATTTAAAGTTGGACTTGGTCTCATTGCGTGGAACACTTTTGAATCGTCAGGCTTGTAGTAACCGCCAATATCAATAGGTCGTCCTTGCGCTTGATTGAGTTCAGTAATAATGGTTTGCTCATTTTGTTTTAATTTTTGAGCAAGGGGCAAAAATCGATTTTGAAGTTCAGGATCTTGTGTTTGACGAGCTAAAGCTTCTGCCCAGTAAAGAGCAAGATAGAAGTGACTTCCTCGATTGTCGAGTTCATTAACATTTCGAGAAGGAGATTTGTCTTCAGTTAAAAAAGCACCAATGGCTTCGTTAAGAGCGACTGATAACGTCAAAGCTTTCTGATTTTTATTTTTTATTCCTAAATCTTCTAAAGACACACCAAGAGCAAGAAATTCCCCTAGAGAGTCCCAACGGAGATGATTTTCTTTCAAAAATTGTTGAACATGTTTAGGGGCAGAGC
>CAYMLA010000042.1:0-11229 GCA_964390785.1 uncultured Bdellovibrionales bacterium
CAAGGAGAGGTCAATGCCTGATATTTCAATCCATCCCAATCATGAAATGAAGAAAAAAGAAAATGTTCAAGACAAAAAAAAGAATCGTCTTGGCCGTGGAATCAGTAGTTTGATTTCAACCGAATCGCCAGATGACGATCAATTTTCGTTAAAAACATTTCACAATAATAATAACGAAAGTGAAGAAGAATTTATTAATGCTGATAAAAGACGTTCTTCTTTTCAAGAGGTGAGTGTTCCTGAAAATAAGAGAATTTGGACAGTTTCAATTCATAAACTTATTCCCAATTCAAGTCAGCCACGAAAAGAATTTGACGAAAAAAAACTTGAAGATTTGGCAAATTCAATTCGAGCAAAAGGAATTCTGCAGCCAATTATGGTTCGAAAACAGGGGGAAGAATTATTTGAAATTTTAGCTGGAGAAAGAAGGTGGCGTGCCGCTCAAAAAGCAGGCCAACATGATGTCCCCATCATCATTCGAGAAACCGATGATAAAGAAAAATTAGAAATTGGGTTAATTGAAAATATTCAAAGAGAAAATTTAAATCCTATTGAAGAGGCCGAAGCGTACCAAGTGCTCATTGATAAATATAAACTGACACAACTTGAAATTTCTGAGCAGGTTGGCAAAGAACGGTCTACAATTGCGAATTCATTAAGATTACTTGGCCTTACGGACAAAGTTAAACAATTGGTTGTTAAGAATTTGATTTCAATGGGGCACGCAAAAGTCTTGCTTTCATTACAAAATCCGATTGATCAAGAAAAAGCAGCAGAAAAAATTGTCAATTTAAGATTGTCCGTTCGAGGAACAGAAAGTTATGTGAGTAAACTTTTAAAAAATCTAAATAACAAATCTAAAGACATTGAAGATTGTTTGGGTTTTGATGTGAGCAAAAAGCTGGTTGAAAATCTGTCTCATGATTTACAAAAAAAATTAGGAACAAAGATTAAAATTGATTATAATAAAGGAAAAGGAAAGATCTTTATTAATTTTTATTCCGATGAAGAACTCAACACGATTGTAGAAAAAATATCGAAAGGATGTATCAATCCGTGATAGAAGCAGATAAAACTCAACATAACAGTAGAGAAAAAGCACAAGCGGGTCAGATAACAGCAATACTTGATTATGGAGCTTCATTCGAAGGGCGACTGACATTTGAAGGGGCTGTTCAAATTGGTGGTGAATATAGAGGCGAAATTTTTACTAAAGACACATTGATTATTAATGCTGGCGCCAATGTTGAGGCTGAGATTGAAGCGGATACCGTAATCATAAGTGGGAATGTTGAAGGAAATATTTTCGCTCGTAAAAAAGTTCTTATGCATCCTCCAGCCGTTTTTAAAGGCACTGTAACAACGTCGAGTTTGCAAATTGATGAAGGGGTTGTTTTTGAGGGGGCCTCTTATATGTCTAAATAAATGGAATCCATTCAGTATTTCTTCACCAGAAAGAGTCATTGTTAACAAAGAAAAAGATCAAGAACTTACAAAAGCAGCAATTCAGAAATGAATTCAGTTTCATCGATCATTGACATGTGCTATTTGTTAAGAATTCTCCAATTATAAATCAACAACATCCATGCCACAGAGAGACTCAATTTTCACGGTTTAGTTAAAATTGATTGATAATTTCCGTGAATTATTAGTGTGAGAATCAACTCAACCATGTTGAGTCCATCTATATCAAAAAGGTTCAGGCACAGCGGAGCGCACTAAAGAGTGGCTGTTGCTAAATAATCAACAGTTGAAAATATCAAATGATTTTTATGTAGGGAGGATTTAATTTTTGTTTGGATTTGACTTGACCGAATCATTTAAATTAATATTTAATCAACTTTAATGAAAACCGCTACCGTTATCGTCTGTTTGTTATTTTTAAGCCTCGAAATTCATTCTATTGGTCATGATTTTGGAACTCATTTATCCTTTGAAAAGACAATTATCATAGATCAAACTTGTTCGATTTGTTTTGTTTTAAAGCAATTATGTGCAGATGGTGGTTTTAATGAAACTCCGATTGGACTTTTTTTTGATTTTGACGAAAAAGTCATCAAGGTTGACAGTTCTATTTATATAAAAGAAGTCCAAAACGCTCATTATTCAAGGGCGCCGCCAAGAATATCCTAAATAGTTAAAACAGTTTCTTTTTTTGTTCAAGTTTTACCAAAACGCAGGGCATTTGCAATTCGTTGGGTTTATCCTTGAACAATTTGAAAATGATCATTTTTTGCAATAAGCAGGATGATTCAATTTATTAGGAGAATGTTATGATTCAATTTATAAAATATTTGTTGGTGTTTTTTTTGATGTTTGATTTTTGTTTTATATTTGCTAGCACTAAAACTAATCCCGACATTTCTGTTGGCTTACTTATGATGGCTCGTAAAGGACCAGTGGATGAATTACAGGATAGTGAAAAGGCCTCAGGTTTTTTTCTTCAAGAAGCTGAAATTATGGCCACATCTAATATTGATCCTTATTGGCGAGGGACTTTGGTTTTGGCCTTTCATAGAGAGTCCGGTGAGGAAGAGTATGGTGTTGAGCCAGAAGAAGCGTTTGTAGACTCCTTAAGCATTCCAAGTTTAACAGTTAGAGCTGGTCGATTTAAGCCCTATTTAGGAAAGCACAATCAACTTCATTTGCATGCTTTTCCATTTGTTGATCCTCCGATGATTTATGAATATATGTTAGGAGGAGAAGGAATGGTTGATAATGGTGTTGCGTTGTCTTATTTATTGCCCGTCTCATGGTTTAGCGAGCTTACTGTTCAGGCTTTAGATGGTGAAAATTCATTTTTGTTTACTGATAACAAGCGCTCTGATGAGTTAGTTCATTTGGTTCATTATATGAATTTATGGGATTTTTCTGATGAATCAACTTTGGAGCTTACTTTAAGTTCAGGAGCAGGAATGAATCAAGAAAAAGGCAATACGACTCTTCATAATGCGTCTTTAACTTATAAATGGAGGCCGTTAAAGTATTCTTCATCTAAAAAGTTTTCTTGGACAACGGAATACATGACGGTTGATCGAAAAAAGCAAATAACCTCAATAGAAAACAGTGGATTTTCTACATGGATGATTTACCAATTTTCAAAAAGGTGGACGACTCAAGTTCGTTATGGTCAAATTGCGACAGATGACGATCGTGGTCATAAAAATTCTATTTTAATTGGATACATTCCGACAGAGTTTTCAGGAATTCGGTTACAGTATGATTCTATTAAAGAGCCTGGAAACAACAAGACCGAAGAGGTGATAAGTTTGCAGTTAAATGTTTCAATGGGAACGCATCCCGCTCATTTGTATTAATCAGTGTTTGCGGTTTGGTCGTCATTTTTTTAATTGATAAGGAGTTTGAAAATGAAAACAATAATAATTTTGTCTATAGGTTTTTTATCCCTACCCGTGTTTGCTAAACTTAATGTTTATACAACAACGACGACATTAAAGTCTATAGTGAGCGAAATTGGAAAAGACTTAGTGTTTGTGGAATCTTTTACAAAAGGTCAACAAGACCCTCATTATGTTGAAGCGAAGCCGTCTTTGATGGTTAAGGCAAAAAAGGCAGATTTATTGGTTTCGGTGGGATTGGAGCTTGAACTGGGGTGGTTGCCCAATCTAATTAGAGGGGCAAGAAGCCCTAAAATTCAAGCCGGCTCAGCAGGAAGCTTGATAACGGGAGAATACATTACTCCAATTGAAGTTCCAAGGGGCAAAGTGGATCGAGCTGAAGGAGATGTTCATGCTTCAGGAAATCCTCATTATCATTTTAACCCTGATTTGGTGCTGATTGTGGCTGAAAAAATAAAAGATAAGTTGATGGAATTGGATCCACAAAATAAAGAGTCTTTTTCAAGTAATTATAACGTTTTTACAAGTCGATTAAAAGAAAAAACTCTTGAATGGGAAAAAAGACTTAATGTCATTTCTGACAAAAAGGTTGTTACCTACCATAAAAATTTTAGTTATTTTTTTAATCGGTTTAATATTAGGTCTATTGGAACTCTTGAACCAAAGCCGGGTCTTCCTCCAACAGCAAAACACATTGTTAATCTTGTTGGAAGAATCAGATCTGAAAATGTAGTTTGTATTTTTAATGAAAGCTATTATGAAAAAACAGCAGCAATGAAAATTAAAAAACAGATTCCAGTTGAAGTGATAGAGGTTGGAGTTGAAGTCGAAGCTTTATCAAATATTCAAACTTATTTTGATTTAATTGAAGAAGCAGTAAAAGCCGTTGAGTTGTGTTATCAAAAACAGGGATAGATTTAATGAATGATATTATTTATTTTTTAGGTGCGCCATTGGTCATGTGCTTTTTATTGGTGGGGATTCATTGTTATTTGGGGCTTCACGTAATAGCTAGGGGAGTTATTTTTGTTGATTTAGCTTTGGCTCAAGTTGCTGCTCTTGGGTCAGTTATTGTTTATGCGAGTTTTCATGAGCACAGTAAATTTGAGGTGTATGCCATTTCTTTGATAGTAACCTTGGTTGCGGCGGCGTATTTGTCGTTAATCAATCGTCTAAAACATAGAATATCTCAGGAGGCGATGATTGGAATTATTTATGCTTTTGCCTCTGCTGCTGTTATTTTGGTTGTTGATAAGCTTAGTCACGGGGCTGAACATATTAAAAACTCGCTTGTTGGTCAAATCTTGTGGGTTACTTGGGATGATGTGATCAGGGTTTTTATAATTTATTCTGTTGTGGGCTTGCTTCACTTTGTTTTTAAAAAACAATTCATTAGAAGCTCCTTTGTTCAAGAGGGAGGAGCGCTTAAGTGGGATTTTTTATTTTATGCTTTGTTTGGTGTTGTGATTACATGTTCTGTACAAGTTTCTGGAGTATTATTGGTTTTTGCATTTTTAATTGTTCCGTCTGTAATAGGGTTTTTATTTTTTAAAAGGATAAGAGAGCGACTAATTTTTGGATGGTTAATGGGTTTTTTTTTAACAACACTAGGGATGCTGTTGTCGTATTATTTTGATTTGCCGGCAGGAGCATTGATTGTGGCTATCTATGCGGCAACTCCGATTTTAATTTTACTTTTTGGCTATCATAAGTTTAAAAAAGTAGTTTAAAAGCCAGTATCGGGTCGCTCCATTATCATTGTTAAATAATGGCTGTTGCAAAACAGCCATCACACACAGTTTACAAATTTGCGACAGACCCCTTACTTTCAATCATTTTAAATGACGATTGCAAATTACAGATCTTTGGCTGTGTGCGGTTGGTCATTTTTTTAAAGGCCAATGAATAATTCTTTAAAGCTCAGTTATATTTTTTGACGCGTCTATTTTGACGTGCTACCGTTATCTTTAATGCGAGAAAATTATTGTTTGATAAAGGGGCTTTTTATTCAACAATAACAACTAAATAGTGGCTGTTTTGCAGTAACTATTATATGCGACAAAATGGATTGATTTTAAATTATTACATCTGGGTGGGATATGCAGTTTTTAGCTCAATTGGGCATCGATCAAACGATAGTGTATCAAATTATTCTTTTTTTGGTTTATTACATTATTTTTTCTCAATTTGTGATTAAACCTTATTTTAAGTCTTTTCTAAATAGAGAAGTGGGAACAACGGGAAGCGAAGATCAGGCTTTACGCTTGATTGAACAAGCCAATCAGCTTCACATTGAATATGAAAAAAAATCAAAAGCAATTCAACGTCAAATGAAAGGAATATTTGACGAATCAAAAAATGAAGCTCTTCAGGAGCATGATGAAATATTATTAGAAGCTCGAACTGAAGCAGAAAATTATATGGCCAAAAATAAAGAAAAAATAGTTAAAGAACTCAATGAGGCCAAAGAAAAAATGAAGGCAGAGGTTCCTGAGATTGGGACGCTCATCGTAAATAAATTATTAAAATAAAGATAAGGAAGCTTAAGAGAGTATGTTTCACTTTAAATGGATTTTTGCTTTTATTTTTTTAATTTTATTGTCAAAGTTTGTTTTTGCGGCAAGCGGCGGACATAATGAAATCCCTTACAAAACAATTATGTTTCAATGTATTAACTTTTCTATTTTTGTGGGGCTTTTGTTTTTTGGTTTAAGAAAAAAAGTGATTGTCTATTTTAGAGACAGGCATTTAGAATATCAACAAGCCTTAGAAAAGGCTCAAGTGATTCAAAGAGAGGCTGAACAAAAACATCTCGAAGTTAAAGAGCGATTAAATCTTCTTGAAGCCTCTACAGAGGACAAAAAAGAGCAAATTCAAAAAGAAGCACAAGAAATCAAGCAACGAATTATTATGGAAGCACAAATTTTGTGTGATGAACTTATTAATGAAGCCTCTAAGGTGACTCAACTTGAAATTGAACGTGCAAAACTGGAATTAAGGGAATTTGTCTTAAAAGAATCAATGATGGCGGCCAAAGAGGCGATTAAAATAAAAATGGATGAAACGAAACAACAAGAATTGGTCAGTCAATTTGCTGAGAGTATAAAAGAGGGATAGGTTCAAAATGAATTCATCAGTGGTTGCTCAAAAATATGCTGTTTCATTTTTTGAAATTCTAAAAGAACAAAACCATGAAAATGTTTATGGTGACTTAATTCAAATAAAAAATGCAATTTCTTCTGATCCACAAGTTAAAAAGTTTTTTTATAGCCCATTGGTGCGTCCAAATGAAAAATTGGATTTGCTTAAAAAATCCTTAGAAAATGAAAATGTTTCAGAAATCACTAAAAATTTCGTTTATTTATTGTGCATTAAAAATAGAATTAGTTTTTTAGAAGAAATTGTTTTTTGTTTTGAGCAAGAAATCAATCGGCACAAAGGAATGGTTTCTGGCGTTGTTGTTGCGGCATCAGAAATGAATGAAGAACAACAAAAGACAATAAAAGAAAAAATTGAAAAGTTAATTGATAAAAAAGTAAATCTTAAGTTTGAATATGACAAAAGCTTAATTGGCGGGTTAAAGGCTCAAGTTGGAGATTTCGTTATTGATGATAGCTTGTCGGCTCACTTAATGCGTCTAAACGAAGATTTAAATAGGAGAATGGTGTAAAATATGGAAACACAAATTCGTGCTGATGAAATTAGTCGGATTCTTAAAGAACAAATTCAGAACTTTAAAAAACAAGTTGAAGTGTCAGAAACGGGAACGGTTCTTAGTGTTGGTGACGGTGTTGCTCGAGTTTATGGCCTTGAAAAGGTAATGGCTGGAGAATTGGTTGAATTTTCAGGTCCGATTTATGGGATGGCTCTTAACCTCGAAAGTGAATTTGTGGGTGTTGTTATTTTTGGAGAAGATTCAACGATCAGAGAAGGCGATACTGTAAAGCGAACAGGGAAAATTGTTCAAGTTCCTGCTGGGGAAGCTTTATTGGGTCGGGTTGTGGACGGCCTTGGGTTGCCCATCGATGGTCGAGGGCCAATTGAAACAAAACACTATCAACTTGTTGAAATAAAAGCACCAGGGATTGTTTATCGTCAGTCTGTAAAAGAACCTCTTCAAACCGGTATAAAAGCGATTGATTCGATGATACCGATTGGCCGAGGTCAACGTGAATTAATCATTGGAGATCGGCAGACGGGAAAAACAGCGATTGCTATTGATACGATTATTAATCAAAAAGGGCTAAATGTTCAGTGTTTTTATGTTGCTATTGGGCAAAAACGATCCACAGTGGCTCAAGTTGTTGAGCGACTAAGAAATACTGGGGCGATGGAATATACAACAGTCATTTCAGCAACAGCATCAGATCCGGCACCTCTTCAGTTTTTAGCACCATACAGTGGCTGCGCAATGGCTGAATATTTTAGAGATTCCGGTCGTCATGCTTTAATCATTTATGATGACTTAACCAAACAAGCGCAATCCTATCGACAGTTGTCTCTTCTTTTAAGGCGTCCTCCTGGGCGAGAGGCTTTCCCAGGTGATGTGTTTTACTTGCACTCTCGTTTGCTTGAACGGGCGGCCAAGTTAAGTGACGATAAAGGCGGGGGTTCTTTGACCGCTCTTCCTGTGATTGAAACTCAAGCGGGCGATGTTTCTGCTTATATTCCGACAAATGTTATATCCATTACAGATGGACAGATTTTTTTAAGGTCTGATTTGTTTTATAAAGGGATTCGTCCAGCAATTGATGTTGGAATTTCTGTCTCTCGAGTTGGGGGAAATGCGCAAATTAAAGCAATGAAGCAAATTTCGGGATCATTAAAATTAGAATTGGCTCAATATCGTGAGTTGGAAGCGTTTTCTGCATTTGCTTCGGATCTTGATAAAGCAACACGGTCACAACTTGAACGCGGAAAGCGCTTAGTTGAAATATTGAAACAGGGTCAATATGCTCCCTTTAAAGTTGAGGAGCAAATTTGTGTTATTTTTGCTGCGACAAATGGGTATGTTGATGATGTTGATGTTAAAGACATTGGTCGTTTTGAAAAAGAGCTTCTTGAGTTTTTAAAACAAAAAGAAAAAGCGGAATTATTAGAAGAAATTGCTAGTAAAAAGCAACTAGAGGATGATTTGAAGGTAAGGCTTATTAGTGTTTTGGATGAGTTTAAGGCCTTATTTCAAGTCAGTGAGGATTAGTTTTAATGCCGAACTTAAAGGATATTCGAACAAGGATCGAAAGCACAAAGAACACTAAAAAAATCACGTCAGCAATGAAGCTTGTTGCTGCGGCAAAGTTGCGTAAAGCACAAGAAAACATTGTTAATCTTCGTCCTTATGCGGGTAAGCTAAAGCAATTAATTGCAGATGTTGCAATTTCTAATCAAGTGGAACACCCCTTATTGACAAGCTCAAATGAGAGACAAAAAGTTTTAGTGGTTGTTCTTACCAGCGATCGTGGTCTTTGTGGTGGGTTTAATTCAAATATCATTAAGTTCACTGAAAAGTTTTATAATAAAAACAAAGTTAAATATCAGAAATTAGATTTTTATTTTATTGGGAAAAAAGCTTCAGATTTTTTTTCGCGAATGGGAGTTCAGTCCGTTGAAACATTGTTAAATTTAGCTCGTGAAATATCGTATGGCACGGCAGCAAGAGTGTCTGAAGATTTAATGAATTGTTATGTTGAGGGAGAATATGATGAGGTGTTGCTTATTTATAATGAATTTAAGTCAGCCATCACTCAAAAAGTTGTAGCAGAAAGATTGCTTCCCGTTGATGTTGAGAACAACTCATTTTCTGATTTTAAGGAAGAGCTTGTTCCGAAGTTCATTTTTGAACCAGAACCAAAAGACATGATCACTCAACTTTTAGAAAAGCATTTTTCGATTCAAGTTTATCGATGCATGGCAGAAAGCGTTGCGGCAGAACATGGGGCGAGGATGACAGCAATGGAAAGTGCAACCAAAAATGCTCAAGAATTTATTGATCGCCTTACATTAACATACAACAAGGTTAGACAGGCAGCAATTACAACTGAATTAACGGAAATATGTGGTGGCGCTGAAGCGCTTAAGGGATAAGGAGATTATGATGGAATTTGGAATGATAAAAGGAGTTCAAGGGCCAGTTATTGATGTTGAGTTTTTAACAGGTGAATTACCTCCGATCAATAGAGCGCTTAGAGTAACAAATAAATCTATTGATGATAATGAATGGAATTTGGTTTTAGAAGTGGCACAGCATCTTGGAGATCGAGTGTTGCGAACCGTTGCGATGGATTCAACAGACGGCCTGGTTCGCGGACAAAAAGTGAAAGACACAGGAAAAACAATTGTTACTCCCGTTGGTCGTGAAGTTTTGGGTCGAATTATTAATGTTATTGGAGATCCCGTTGATGAGTTGGGTCCGGTTGAAGCGAAAGAGCATTGGGGCATTCATCGAGAAGCCCCTAAATTTGAAGATCAGTCAACTAAAGTTGAAATGTTAATGACGGGAATTAAGGTTGTTGATTTGCTTGCCCCCTATTCTAAAGGGGGAAAAATTGGTCTTTTTGGTGGAGCGGGTGTAGGAAAAACAGTTTTAATTATGGAGCTTATTAGAAATATTGCAACTGAGCACGGTGGTTATTCTGTGTTTGCAGGAGTTGGAGAAAGAACACGAGAAGGCAACGATCTTTGGCATGAAATGAAAGACTCCGGTGTCATTGATAAAACGGCATTGGTTTATGGTCAAATGAACGAACCTCCTGGAGCAAGAGCTCGAGTGGCTTTAACGGGATTAACCGTAGCAGAATATTTTCGGGATGTAGAAAATCAAGACGTTTTATTGTTTATTGATAATATTTTTAGATTTACTCAAGCGGGCTCAGAAGTTTCGGCTCTTTTAGGGCGGATTCCTTCGGCGGTTGGTTATCAGCCAACACTTGGAACTGAAATGGGGATTCTTCAAGAGCGAATCACATCAACAAATAAAGGATCAATCACGTCTGTTCAGGCGATATATGTTCCGGCGGATGATTATACAGATCCAGCGCCAGCGACGGCGTTTACTCATCTTGATGCAACAACAAATTTAGATCGAGATATTGCTGCCCTTGGAATTTACCCAGCCGTTCATCCTCTAAACTCAACGTCTCGAATATTAGATCCAGCAATTATTGGAGATGAACATTACAATGTCGCTCGAGAGGTGCAAAACATTTTACAGCGCTATAAAGAGCTTCAAGACATTATTGCTATTTTAGGAATGGATGAATTAAGTGAAGATGATAAATTGGTTGTTTCGCGAGCTCGAAAAATACAACGTTTTTTAAGTCAGCCTTTTTTTGTTGCAGAAGCCTTCACTGGAATGGAAGGGAAATATGTTGATCTTAAAGATACAATCAAGGGATTTCGTGAGATTCTTGATGGTAAACATGATGAGATTCCAGAACAGGCATTTTATCTTGTTGGAACGATTGAGGATGTTCTTAAAAAAGCAGAAACTCTTACTAAATAGGAAAACAAAATCGTGCTTAAGTTAACTGTTGTTACGCCAGAAAAGAAAATTATTCAAGACCTTGAAATAGAAGAACTCTTTGTCCCTGGTTTTCGAGGAGAATTGAATATTCTTCCAATGCACGCTCCACTGGTCACAACATTAAATGCGGGAGTGATTCGTTATAAAATAAATAATAATCAGCAAGAAGAAGTTTTATTTGTCAGTTGGGGTTATTTGGTTGTTTCTCCAAAAGAAGTTGATATTCTTGCTGAAATTGTCGAACGACCAGAACAAATTAATTTAGAACGAACTCAAAAAGCTCAAGAAAAAGCAGAGAATGAGCTTCAAGGCGGTTTGCTTGGTGGAGATCAACTGGATAAATACATG
>CAYMLA010000043.1:0-11218 GCA_964390785.1 uncultured Bdellovibrionales bacterium
AGTCCCGTTTGAAAGTATTCCTAATGCATCGACAATGGAGATACTGGCGTTAACAAGTGTTGATAACTGCCGAGTAAAATTTTGCAAATCCTTTGCTTTTGGTTTCTTATCAAAAAAACCAGAACGTTTATGTTTGAATGTTTTTTTTGACTTGCGAACGCTAGGGCCAACCGTTAGCGTGCCATCTTTATCTTTTTCTACAACAGAAATTGGTATAAGCTTATGAGCTCGGAGTTGCTCCTTTGCAGCTTTTTCAGTTTCTGCTGAGATATTTCCTTTAACCAATTTTCCCTGTAAATTTTTTGCTTGAAAAATAAAATTTTTCACTAAAAACCAACCTTGCTTAACATTAAGTTTAATTGATTAGGATCACGACTGATTTTAAAGGCTTGAGATAACTCAAGCATTCCTGATGTTACAAGTCCAAAAAGTGAATGGTTTAAACTCAATCCTGTTTTCTTGTTTTCGTTTTCTCTTAAAAAAAGATCAATATCTTCAAATTGATTTTGAATCAAATAGTCTCGAATATGAGGGGTCGCTAATAAAAACTCATTGGCATAAATAAAATCTGTTCCTTGTATATTAGGTAGTTTTGTCAATGATATGACTGCGTGCAAAGATTTACAAAAACGATTAAAAATTGAACTATTATGCAGAATATCTTTTGATTTTTCCAACAAATCAAGAACTCCTGTCCCTGGAACAACACAAAACACCATTCGCCCTTCATCAGCTAACTGAACTGATAATGGCAAAGAAATTAAAACATCGTCTATGTCAAAAGAAAATACTTCTGCAAATAAATAAGATTTATGACGAATTAAATTAAAATTTCCTTTTAAATCATCTCCCTCATTAACTTGAAAAAGAACACTTTTTTGAGATTTCAAAAAATATTCATTAACCTGATTAAAAACACCCATTGAACGAGAAAACTTTTTATTAATCTCATCAAGTAAAGAAAAAAGTAGAGACGTCTTCCCCTGATTAGGACACCCCGTAATTAAAACCAATCCGTAGGGTTGTTGTGTTAATCCAGAAAAAATTTCTGGATCTATTTTTTCAGAAAATTCAGGTATAAAATTAGAATACTGTTTCATTTGAACACTTAAAAAACCGGACTGATAAAAAAAATGAGCCTTTAATCTCAGCTTATTCTGAAAATTAATCATTTTTGTTAACGATCTTTTACTTTCAACTTGTTTTTTATCTTCGTCATTAAGAATGTCAAAACACATTTTCTGACAATCGATCAAAGAAAGTAAAGTTGAGCTAAGAGGATGCCAACAATCAATTTTTTTCATCATTGGAAAATGTCCACCAATAAGCATCAATTCTTGACCATCGTATCGAATTAATTCTTCAATAATTTTTTCTAATGTCACTTTTTCCTCAATCCGCTACTGATGTGTTTAACACATCTTCTACCGTCGTTAAGCCACGTTGAAGTTTTAACAAAGCTGATCCCCTTAAGGTTCTCATTCCAGATTGAACCGCCTGTTCCTTTAACTGACTTTCATTTACGCCATTTAAAATAAGTTCTTTCAACTTATAATCCAAAAGCATTAATTCATAAATTGCCAATCTCCCTTTAATGCCTGTTCCTTCGCAATTATTACACCCTCTTCCTTTATACACATGCTGATAAAGATGATAATCTTTACTCTTGACACCCATTTCATCTAATAATTCTTTTTTAATCTTAATTTCTTCTTTACAGTTTTCACAAATTTTTCCAACTAACCGCTGTGCTACGACAAGAGAAACACAAGACGTTATGATGTATGATGGTATCCCCATATCAGTTAGCCGAGCAATGGCCGATGGAGCATCATTTGTATGAAGTGTGCTTACAACCAAATGCCCTGTAGACGCCGCTTTCATCGCAATTTCTGCCGTTTCTAAATCCCTAATCTCTCCAACCATTACAATATCAGGATCTTGCCTTAAAAAAGAACGAAGAGCATTGGCAAAAGTCAAATCAATTTCAGAATTCATCTGCACTTGATTAATACCATCCAAATTAAATTCTATTGGATCTTCTGCTGTACAAATATTTACATTGGGTTGATTCAGTTCGGAAAGAGCTGAATAAATTGTTACTGTTTTTCCACTTCCCGTAGGGCCAGTGACCAAAATCATTCCCCAAGGAAGTTTAATTGTATCTTTAAACAATTTCAAGTCATCCGGTTCAAATCCAAGTTTAGTCATATCTAATTGTAATGTTGATTTATCAAGTAAACGCATCACAACCTTTTCACCAAACATTGTTGGCACAGAACTCACCCTAAAATCAATTTCTTTTCCTGAACGAGACTTAATTTTTAAACGCCCATCTTGGGGACGTCTTTTTTCAGCGATATTCATACCACTGACAATTTTAATCCGACTGGCAACTGCAGACGCAATGTTTCGTGGAGGCTCAGCAACTGAAATCAAATCCCCATCCAATCGATAACGAATCCGCAATCTTTTTTCGTAAGGCTCAAAATGAATATCTGATACTCCTTTTCTAACAGCTTCATCTAAAATCTGATTTACAAACTTTACAACACCACTTTGATCCGTATCACGCGCAATATCTTCTGTTTTACCAATACCAAATTCAAAACCTTCGTCTGATTCATACCCTTCGGCCTCATCACTTTTAAAAGCCATTTTTTCAGCATAATATTTATTAATAGAAGCTTCAATTGACAACTCAGATGCCAAAACGACACGAATTTTCATTCGAGTAATAAAATATAAATCATCTTTAATCATTAAATTACTAGGATCAGAAAAAGCGACAACTAAAGTGTCGCCCCCTTTTGAAATTGGAATGATTTGATAACGCTCACAAACTTCTCGACTTACAAGCTGAACAACATTTTTATCAATTTGAAAACTATTTAAGTCAATCGACGGAACACCATAATATTTTTCTAACAAAGGTAAAAGTTCTTTTTCTTTTACAAACCCTAGTTTAACTAAATACTTTGCTAATGTTCCTTTATTCTGCTCTTGTTGCTGAATAGCCTCTTGTAGTTGTTTAAGTGAAATCAAACCTTTGTTAACTAAACCTTCTCCAAATCGACTATCAGAAGCCATACTTACACCTAAACCTAAATAGTGGCTGTTGCAAAACAACCATTAAAAATTCAATTAAAAAATTTCGTAACACGCACTTACTATGTTATCTTAATTAAAAGAATATCAAAAATAAAAAAAAGAGTCTGTAAAAATTGTAACTATCAACTCAAGTTAATTCAAAAATACTTATTCAAGATAAATATCATTACAATTCAATACGATTGACTAGTGTGCCTCGACGTAAGTCATTCGATCACTATAGCTTTAATGCTGAATACAAACCCTTCAAGTAATCTTTTTGATTAATCTGAATTTTTAAAATTTTTTGAACAAACAAAAAATCATATGATGAAGCGACATCAGGACCTGTAATCACAGAAAAACCCGAACTTTTTGCTTCTTCAACCATAACTGCCGCAGAACCACTGAGATTAAAATCAACGACAATTCCAGATGATTGAAGAAAATTAAAGTAAATCAAATCCTTTATAATCTGAGCATTTTGTTCCAAATCAATACAATTGACCATGATTGAACATTCTGGTTTTATCAATGTCAATTCATTAGGGCTAACATAAGAAGCATCAATACTTAAAAAATAATCAGTACAATGTTTAATGTATTTCTGAATATTTGCTTCGTCATTGCCTGACAATAAAAAACGTCTAAATCCAATTTTATATAAAGCAAAAACCAAAGCTCCAAACGAAGATCCACTTCCAATTACTAAACAACTCTGGGATCGATCAATGGGTTTTTGAGCAAAAGCCAAAGCTCTAAACAAAGCCTCATGCATAAAACAATAGGCATTCCACTTAGTGTGCTCTTTAAGCAAAAGATCAACATTATTAACTTGACGAACATCATTTGGAATAACATCAAGTTCATCTATAATTCTTTGATGAAACGGATCACCAATACGGATAACACCAAATTTTTGTTTTGCTAATTTAAGTTGTTCAGGAAAATCCCGAGGTTCAACTTCTAAAAATTCGAACTCAATATCTATCCCTGATTTTTTTAAAAAATCGACTAAAAACAAAAATCGACTTTTAACTGTACGTTGTGCCAGTTTTGCCCACTTATTCATAATGACATGTTATCTTTGAAATACCTCTGAGCCAAATCAATATCTTTGAAAATTTGATTTTTTAATTCCTCTAAATCAGAAAAATTCAATTCTGGTCTTAAAAAAGAATAAAACTCAATCTTAATCTCTTCACCATAAATATTTTCACCAAAATCAAAAATATATGTTTCGATAACAAGATTATCATTAAACCCTTTCACTGTTGGGCGATATCCTACATTAGTAATTGAATTCATCTTTTTTCCTGAGACCAAAGTTTTAGTGGCATAAACCCCTAATTGAGGCAATATTTTGTCTTCAATTTTGTTTAAATTCGCTGTTGGATACCCTATTGCTCGACCTCTTTGATCTCCCTTAACAACCCATCCTGATAAAAAATAAGGACGTCCCAAATATTGATTTGCGCGTTTTATATCTCCCAATCGAATAAGATTTCGTATTAAAGTGCTTGAAACAATTTCACCATCCATTTTAAACGAATCAAAAACTTCCAACTGAATCCCCATTTTTTTACAAAACACTTCTAACGTATTTTCGTCTCCAAAACGTTGTGCTCCAAAATGAAAATCATATCCCACAATAATTTTAACTGGCTTAAAGACCTGGAAGACGTGTTTCAAAAAAAATTCAGCACTTAATTTGGAAAACTCTTTTGTAAATGGTTCAAAATTAACAAAATCGACGCCAAAAGATTGAAGCTCATGAATCAAATCACTTGAAGAAAAAATTCTATTTTTTGACTGTCCAAAAGACAACACCTCAATAGGATGAGGTTCAAAGGTAAACACGACGGAAGGACTCCGAAGATCTTGCGACGCATCAACCAAGCGCTGAAGCAATTTCTGATGTCCACAATGGAAACCATCAAAATTACCAAATGTTAACACGCTACTTGAAAAACAATGAGAGACATTTGAAAACAAACCATTAAAAACTTTCATTTCACCCTATTACGACACACTAAGCTAAAAGCCAAGTCAAAATTTCAAATCAAATCAAGTGTTGATAATCCAAAAAAACATTGATACATAGCGTTGATGGCTATGGAAATTATTCGTTTTTTTAAATCATTCCCAAAATTATTTTTTTATTTTTGGGAACAGCGTGGATTTCTTATCAGAGCTTTTCTCTGTTGGGTCATTGGAATCATCATTCTTTATCAAAATGACACTTCTTCCTTTGACCTCCGCTTTAAAATTCGTGGTCATTTACCAACATCAAATGACATTGTTATAATTTCAATTACTCGTGAAGATTGGAATGTGTTTTTCAAAACATCTCGAACTTATTTTCGCCCACAAAGCCGCATTTTAGAAATCACAGACAGTTCTTATTGGAATAAAAATCTCTGGAAAAATATTTTATCTCAATTAATCAAAGCCGATGCAAAAGGAATTGCTGTAACCTTTTTTTTCGGGGACAACATCAAACAACTTAAAATTAAAAAAAGTGAAAAAAATATTTTTCAAAATGATCGAATTATTTGGGCCGCAAACTTAGACAGTCGCAATCGTGTTCTTCCCCCCCAACTTGCAAATGAGTATTCAGATAATATTGGACTCGGTGGAATTGAAGAAGATGAAGATGGAATTGTTCGTCGCTTTCATTCTCCTCTAGTTGGGACTCCTCATCTTGCCGCTCGACTTGCAGAAAAACTAATGCCTCTTTCTTCAATTGATTTGTTTTTTCCAAACAAACTACCAATCAACTATCATGGTCCACTTGAATCTTATACAACAATTACTTTAAGCGACTTTTTAAATAAAAAAATTCCCCTTTCTTTTTTCAAAAATAAATTAGTCATTATCGGAACAAATACATTAGGACATCGTTTTTTTTCTCCTGTTGGTCCACTTTCTCGTGCTGAAATTTTTGCCAACATAACTGAAAATATTTTAAATCAAATGTGGATTAAACACTTAGATAACATCTGGTATTCCTTATTTTTACTTTTACAAATTTTCTTTTCTGTTTTAATTATTTTTCGCTATCCTAATAATATATCATTTGTTTTTTATCTTTGGATTGCCATTTTAATTTGTGCTCTCTCCATTTGGTCATTTGATTCTCAACACTTTTGGTTACCCGTTCTTCCACCATTAGTCGTTCTCTTTTCGACTTGGCTTGTCTTTTATACTTACAAAAGCAGCTTTCTTTCTAAACAAATTTGGCGCTTAAAACAGGAACAAAAATATTTGATTGAAATCGAATTACTAAAAAATAACTTTATTAACTTAATCAGTCACGACCTCAAAACACCAATTGCTAAAATACAAGCCATTACAGACCGACTCCTTACTCAATATCCAAACTTTGAATTCAGCCAAGATTTATTTTCTTTAAGAAAATCAAGTGACGAACTTTTAAAATATATCCGATCCATTCTTTACATTAGTAAAGTTGAATCAAGAGAGTTTAAACTCAACAAAGAAGTTATTGACATCAATGAATTGATTGAAAGAAATTTAGAGCAACTTGATACTCTTGTTGCCGAAAAAGAAATTTGGATAGAAAAAAAACTAGAACCCATGTTTTCTATGGAGCTTGACTCTACTCTTATCGGAGAAGTGATTCTCAATTTAATTGAAAATGCAATCAAGTATTCACCCAAACAAGGAAAAATCACTCTGATCTCTAAAGAAGAAAACAATCAAGTCACCTTTCTAGTACAAGACAAAGGAGAAGGGATTTCTGAAGAGGAACAAAAAGTGATTTGGCATAAATTCGTGAGGGGAAAACAACAAGATTTAAAGACAAAAGGAACCGGATTAGGTCTCTATTTGGTCAAGTATTTTATAGAACTTCATAGAGGAAAAATTCATTTTGAGAGTGAACTTGGAAAAGGAACAACCATTGGTTTTTCTCTCCCTCTCACTGATGAAGAATCATTATCTAATGAAAACATATTTATGCCAAACATAGAAATCAATTCAGAATTTGATCTCACAAGGAGTAATTATGATTGAATTAAAAACACTCATTGTCGATGATGAACACGAACTTAGAAAATCAGTCATTTCTGTTCTTCAATCCACCATCACTGATGTTTTGTTTAAATTCGGAGAAGCCCAAAATGGACAAGAAGCTGTGAACATGGTAGCAAGCCAAGAATGGGATCTTGTTTTAATGGACGTTCGAATGCCTGTCATGAGTGGCATTGAAGCACTTGAGTTGATTAAAAAAGCAAATCCTCAGATATTTGTTGTTATCATGACTGCTTATTCCAATTTAGGAGATGCCGTTGCTGCAATTAAAGAGGGAGCTTATGATTATATAGAAAAGCCTGTTCAACCTAAAAAACTTTCAGAAATTGTTCGCAAAGCATTAGAAGCAAGAGATCTAATTTCAAATATTGCAATCAGTAATCCCATTTTTGATGACGATATTGACAGCGAAATTGTTGGTTCATCGGGTAAAATGAAAGAAATTTTTTCGCTTATTTATAAACTCTGCAAAGTTGACACCACTGTTATAATCCGTGGTGAAAATGGAACCGGCAAAGAACTCGTTGCTAAAGCAATTCATTTTAATTCTCCGAGAAAAAAAGGAGATTTTGTCGCTATCAATTGTGGGGCTATACCAGAGTCTTTAATGGAAAGTGAATTTTTTGGTCATGAGCGAGGAGCCTTTACGGGTGCTGTTGAACGAAAAATTGGAAAGTTCCAATTAGCAAACAATGGAACACTTTTTTTAGATGAAATCGCCGAACTAAAACCTGAAATGCAAGTTAAGCTTTTGCGTATTTTACAAGAAAAAAAGTTTGTTCCTGTCGGAGGAACAAGAGAGCTTAAATCAAATGCTCGCATTATCACAGCCACTAATCAAAACTTAGAAAAAATGATTGAAGACGGGCGTTTTCGAGAAGACCTTTTTTATCGTCTCAATGTTCTTCCTATTTTTATTCCCCCCTTACGAGAACGCATTGACGACATTGAAGCTCTTGTTGAACACTTCTTTAAGAAGTTCACCAAAGAACTCAATAGTCAAATTGTCGGCCTATCACCCGAGGCCTTAACCGCACTAAAAAATTATCAGTGGCCTGGAAATATTCGAGAACTTGAAAACGCTATTGAACGCGCTTTCATTATTGAAAATTCGAACAGAATCACCATTGAATCTTTACCCGAAGCGATTATCAGCAAACAAACACGACTCACACAAAAAACTCAAACTCAAGAGCCATCAGCAAGCAACTTAGATTTTGATGAATTCAAAGAACAAATGGAAAAAGACTTTATCATTGCAGCATTAAAAGCCAATCATGGAAAAATCAACAAAACAGTCGCTCAAGCCAACATTCCAAAAAACACTTTGTTAAGAAAAATTAAAAAGTATAATATTAATGTAAAAGATTTTCATGATTAATTTATAATTTTCAGCATTTTAAAACGATCAATTTTGTAACCATAAACAAAGAAGGATCAATGTCCCTCACTCAAGAAGAACTACAAGTAATTGAAAATCAACTATTAGAAGATGAAAAAAACCTATTAAATCTTATAAAACTTGGAAAAAGTTCATCAAAAGCTGTCAGTCTGGATGAACCAATTGGCCGAGTTTCACGCATTGATGCTATTCAACATCAAAAGATGGCGGCTGAAGGTCTTCGTCGAGCAGAGCTTTCCCTTAATCTTGTTCGTTCTGCACTAAATAAAATTAAATCAAATGATTATGGATATTGTGCCCGCTGTGAAGAACCGATCTCTTTTTCTCGATTAAAAATCAAACCTGAATCTCCATTTTGTGTTTCTTGCCAAGGAAAATCAGAGTAATTCAATGAACTGTACACTCTGCAATCAAAACTCATATCCTCTGTTTACGAGCAAAAAAGAACTTCAATACTTCCACTGTAACAACTGTGATTTACGATTTTTAAACCCAAATTCATACTTGAACTCAGAAGATGAATTCAATCGTTACAAAACCCATAACAACAATATCCTCGATTTAAGATACCAAAAATTTGTTTCCCCAGCATTTCATGTTATTCATCATTTAATCAAACCGAAATATAATGCAAAAATTCTTGATTTTGGATGTGGTGATGGACCCGTGTTAAGTCATCTACTCACCAAAGAGGGGTACTCTGACATCACTCTTTATGACCCTTATTTTTATCCTTTAAAACAAAATCTAGACAAAAAATATGACATTATTTTTTCCATTGAAGTGATTGAACATTTTTACCAGCCCTATCAATCTTTTTTAAAATTAAAAAACCAATTGAATAAAAATGGATTTCTTATTGTCATGACTCAATTATATAATGAAACCATTGATTTTAAATCATGGGGTTACATCAATGATTCAACTCATGTTTGTTTTTATTCTCTTAAAACATTCACATGGATAAAAAATGAATTTCAATTTGATTCATTCAATCATGACAAAAATCGAGTTTGCTGGTTTAAATCAAATAACCACTAATTGGGAGCAATTTCTACCAACTCAACTTTAGTCACTTTATCGAAAACCAAAAAAGAAGTGACCTTCAATTTTAGATTTGGCAAGCAAAGAACTTCATCTTCATGAATTGAAAGAGTATAAGGAGCTATCCAACGACAAGAAGAAATTGGCCTTATCGATAACTCAATATTTCCTAAATAATCTTTCCAAGATCGTGTAGTACTTGTAAAAGATTGTCTCATTGGGGCTTCAAAATTCACTTGATGACTATTTTGAAATTGAACCAAATCTACTCCATCAAGCTGAATATAACGATTGACCACTTCAGTATAAGGATTTAATTTATCTAAAGCCGCCTTCAAAGTGTCGACAAATGGCAGAATCAAAATTTTCAATTGATTAGATCTATCCGTCCTCTCTTTTTCACTTTCAGCTTGAGTATTAAATAGATTATATATTTGCTCTTTCCCTCTCAAATATCCATTGACATAATGATAGCCATCAATGCTATACCAAAACAAAGCCACTCTTTCTGCAAAAGAAAATCCACAATCAAATTTAGTTCCTTCAAGTTCAGGCAAAAGTTTATTTTCAAAAACAATATAATCTTTAATACTTTCAATTCTTTTTTCCAAACTATCAATCGTTTCAAGATCTGAAACGGCATTTAATTGCATTAAAGAATCACGCCACTCTTCTTCAAACTCTCTAAATGAGGTTAATTTATTTTCTAGCCAAGAAAAAAACAGATCAAATTCACTTAAGTTAATATCATCTAAAGATGATTCATCAAGATACTTAGAATATTGACTTTGAAAATTTGTTTTTTCAGAAATTAATTTAGTAATTTTATCTTTGGCTAATCTTAATTGATCTTGAGCCATTTTTAAAAATTTTCCAGTTAACCCTTTTATGTTAGACTCAATTCTTACAATTTTCTTTTCTTCATTTAAAATTTTATCTGTAAAAGAATCTAATTCATATTCAAACCAACTTTTTAATAAGCTAAAAAAAAGAACTTGATCTTCTTTTGAAAAAGAGGAAAATTTTTGATTTTTTTGATTTATCAATCTTAATTGATCTCTCACATTTTCGGTAGACTCTGCATTCTCAATTTCATCATTTGTTTCATCATAAACTCCAACTCTTTTGAGTTGCATTTTTAATCTAAATTGCAAAAATGAAAGTTCTCGCTTTAAACGACTCCATTTTTCTTGCACAGACTCTTGAGCTTGATTATCTTGAGATAAACAAACCTGATCAGGAGGAATTATCTGAGAAGAATAAGCTAGACTTAAATTTAAAATACCAATCAATATTAAATACAATAAAAATTTAAATACAATCACAAAAAATTTCCTTTTTTTTAACAAAACAACATCGGTTAGTTAAAAGATTAATAACGATTAACAATAATAAGCAAAATAAAGAAAACAAACAATGCCACTCAATACAATTTGTATTTTTTTCGTATAATATTTCAGGATGACTAAAAGTTTGACAAATATTTAACCGCCACTCTATAGACAAAAAAATTTGTAAGCCAATTTTTGAAAGGCGCTGTTTATTTCAGAACAATATCATCTAATTAGTGGCTGCTGCAAAATTGCCTTACAAAAAACGCAGTAAAAATCTAAGCTACCCTTAGTT